>JAURNB010000084.1 GCA_030830415.1 Acidimicrobiales bacterium
CTGCTGGCCATGCAGAAAACCTTCGTTAAGTGGGGTGCAACCATGTTGATCTCTTTGTTTGTCACGGCTGTCGGAGTCATCGTGGCGGCGTTCTTAACGCGCTGAATACCTCACCACGAATAGCCATCCCCATCGGGCGCATCGCCAAAAAGGTTCACCTCGTCAGAGTCGGGCCCGTCGTAATTCCATTCAATAACAGGCATATCTTCGGTTTCCCAAGGAAAGCCACCGGTTTCGGGGTGCGGCGCCAGTATGTACACCTGGTGGCATGCACCGCATTCCACCAGAGCGCCTTCTGCTTGGTACCCCAGCAGCTCTAAATAAAACTGCTCGCACAACACGCATTGCGCACCCTCATTAAGCCATTCGGCATTACTCATAAGAAATCCTTTCGAAAGAGGTGAAGTGGAATTCGGCAGCGGCGTATGTTGCAGAAATCACCGAAGTGAGAGCCCCGCAAACATCTGCCGCGTTGGTGGGCAAAGGTGTAGTGACGGTACGCGACGAACCTCCATCTAACTGTTGCCACCATGTCAAGAGTGCATGAGTGTCGGTGATGCTGTATGAGTCGGAAATGAGATCGGTGAGAAATGTGCGACCCGCATTAGTTGGATGCCCAATGTGCATACGCAATGAATACTCATCTGCATAATTCACGATTGCCCACAAAGGAATGGCGACCTGGTTGGGGCCTACAAGCCGTACTTGAAATTCAAGTAGCCCGGTTGTGCTGACAATAGCGAGGCACTCCATATCTTCAGAGATAACAAGGCGGTGTAAGGCGTCGATACACGCGGCAACATCGGCTGACCCTTTGTCGAGGCGCGTGAGCCAATGGTCAAGGTGTCGTAATGCGAATGAAACGTTCTCACGGATCCCCGCACGAGTTGCAGTCTCAGAACCGAAGTGGCGAGTTCCTAATGAACGCGTTGCTGTTGCCACGCGTGCGCTGCGACAAGGGAAAGGTTCATGACACGCCTCACAAGTGTGTGAAAGAAAGCCCTCCTCTGGGCGATGAACGTGTGCGAGGAAAGAAACAGCTTTCTCAAGTTCTGAAATGTGTGATGCGTTATTCATGAGGGCCTTTCGGTTTGGGAAATGCAAAAACGCCCCGTCATGGGGCGTTTTTGAGGGGGAGAACGTTATGTGCGTGCCAATTGGGGGCACACAATCAATATCTCACAGGGGTGTGACACGCCCTTTCTTATTGCCACGTTTCGGGGGCGAAAGCACACATGGGGGTAGACAAGAAAGGAAATGATATGACAACATCAAGTGCAAGGCTTATGCTCTTTTCACGAGCACAAGAAGTTCTGGGAATACAGGAGGCCGAAGTGTTGATGGATATGTTGACTCCGGGGGAAATGTTCGACGCTTGGCGTAGCGACACTCAAGCTGGTTTTTCTCTCGTCCGTTCACAGCTGGAAATCTACGAAGCTGGGGTGAAAAAGGAAATTGTCGGACTCCATCAACGCATTGATTCCTTAGAACTCAGAGTTTCTTCGCTGGAGTTGAAGTTTGCACATCTTGAAGAAAAGTTTGAGTTGCTACGTCAAGAATTGCTACTTGAGATACGGGAATCGGAAGCGCGCCTCATGAAACAGATTGACAAACGTATTACGCGCTTGGCATATAGCGTCGGAATACCTTTCTTTCTGAGCAACCTCGCACTAACTGCAATCGTGCTTTACAAGTAACCGCGAAAGGCATAACCGCGCGATCCACTGGGGCCCACGCGGTCAACATGTTTACGGTCACGCACGGTTTTCATCATGGGGTAGAAGTCAATGCCGCTCAAGTGATTCAACATCATTGTTCCCGGCTTCTCGTATTTGTTCAAACGCATTGCGTGAACATCGAGAACCTGGTGAAAGAGACGCCGCATCTCGCGTCCGTTGCCAAATGAAGTGCCGCGTTCCATGTTCCTAATAAGAAACTTCGCCGCACTCACCGCAGCGCCGCGCAAGGTGTATTCGTTTTCAGCAACCAACTTCTCAAAGATGGCCAGTAGCTCGGCATCGTTGAAGTCGGGGAAGTGCACCACGGTGTCAAAACGACTACGCAAACCCGGGTTCGACGACAAAAACGTTTCCATCTGCTCGGGGTAGCCCGCAGCAACCACCACAAACTCACCTCGGTGGGCTTCCATAAAGGTGAGCAGCTCTTCAATAGCTTCTGCACCAAAGTCGTTCCCGTCGCCCAACAGCGAATAGGCCTCGTCAATGAAGAGCACGCCGCCCAATGCCTGAGTGCACACCGCACGAGTCTTCAACGCAGTTTGCCCTACGTATGCCGCCACCAATCCACTGCGGTTCACCTCAACAACGTGACCCTTTTTCAAAATGCCCAAGGTGGAATACAACTCGCCAACAAGATGCGCCACAGTTGTTTTGCCAGTACCGGGGTTGCCGGTAAACACCAAGTGCGGCGAGGGGAGGACCACCTTCATGCCCTTTCCGGCACGCAGTTGTTCAACGCGCTGGCGTGCCACAAGCTGGTGCACCACTTCTTTCACTGGCGCTAAACCCACCAAGTTGTTCAACGCTTCGAGTACTTCGCTCGTACTGGTGCGCACCGGCACAATTTGCTGAGCGGTATCGGGCATATTGGTGGTGAAACGAGTCATCGGGCCTCCTTCGTACATGTCAAAAACATTGACCTTCTCGTCGGTATCTTCAGCAATGAATTCGGGCTCGGGAATATCGGCGTCTTCTTCGCCGCAACCACTGCAAACTTCCTCGCTTTCGCTCTCGGACTTCTTGATGCCATTTTCTTCTTCAAGAATTCCGGTAATGACTGGGCGAGCCTTGTAAAAGGTGTGGGCCATGCTGCCTGCTGCTTGAGCAATTTGTTCGGTCGACAAGTTGTCGTCCACAAGTAGCGAGTGTGTGAAAAATGCATCCCAGTAGATCTCGTCAGTAGCTTCACAACGCACTGAACAAAAGGGGAGCCACTCGGTCATCTTCCCCAAGCGCTCCCGCAGATCTTTAATGTGAATAAATGTCCCGAGGGGAAGATCAATGGTCAACACTTGCGCATCGTTGAATCGTGCATAAGTCGATAGGCGTAGCACCACCCCAGGCTCTTTGTGAGGAATGAGCAAGAGTGGGTTGTTGTTGGTGAGATCACCCCGATGAATGACCGTACCTACACCGCGCACTTTGCTGACGATGCTTTCTTCAATGTCTGTGCGGTCGCTCACTTACCACCAGCTTTCTTGTTCATTTCTGCAACTACCAATGGCCATTCATTTTCCAAGAACCGGTTGAATGTTTGGTTGTATGGGTCGTACAAAAACCACTCAGCAGACAACCACTCATGTGCCTCGGCTGCACTCGAGCCATGACGCAACATGTGCCATGCCTTCAACACAATGCCGGTACGGCTGCGCCCACCATGACAATGCAC
>JAURNB010000085.1 GCA_030830415.1 Acidimicrobiales bacterium
GATGTACCAATCGAGTCCTTGTGACCAATTGAAATCGTCGGCAGCGTCGGCCCACGCGTCGGCAGCAAGGTCGAGACCCGCAACTAACAATCCGTGGGTGTCAGTGGTCATGCGGTCGAGGCTTCCCACACATAAAGAGTTGTGTTGAGTAGCTGCGCGAGTTACTCCACCAACAAACTTATGTACTTCTTTATGCCTGTCGCTACGTGCCATCACCATTGCCGCAGCACCAGAACCCAATGTGAGCGAAGCGAACTCCGCAAAAACATCACCTGCTGTTGAATCTGGACTACGCAAACGATTGAGAGTGGCCTCTTGGGTATAGCGGCTACCTTCGCCGTCGACAATTAAAGCGTATTTCACCGTTCCCGCATCGAGCATGGTTCCGGCAACGTGCATTGCGTTAACAAACCCCAGGCAAGCATTACCAATATCGAAGTTCAAACAAGCTGACGATAAACCCAGTTGGTGATGTACCGAACATGCAATAGATGGTTCAAGATGCTCTTTGCAGACAGAAGTAGAAATGAGCACACCAATTTCACTCGGATCAATACCGGCTCGTTCGATGGCCGCCTTCCCCGCCATTGCAGCAGCATCGGCAAAGGAAACATCGGTATTCCACCAACGACGTTCTTCGATTCCGGCTAAACCAGCAAGTAGTCCTGCTCGAAGCCCATTGCGTTGATACGTTTCGGCGAGTTGCTCGTCAATCCACTCGGAGGTCACTACATGGGGGGCTTCAACCGCCGCAATGCTCAGCACTCCACTGTGTTGGTGTCGGAACACCGAATTTCCGCTCATTTCCAGCCTTCCGCTTTCGTAAACGACAGGCTAGTGAAAGTTTCCCGATAAGCCTTGACCACGCGCCCAACAAATGCCCTAAACATGTGAAATGGTGAAATACAACGCCTTTAAATACGCCCCGAACTCAAAACCGATGGGGTGATCAACGGGGTGCTCGGTACGGCGGATTTCATCGAGATACACCCCACTCGCACGGGCAGCCGCATCGGCAACGTCGATGAGCTGATCTAGATCAATTCGACTCGAGCATGATGCCTGCACCAGCGTGCCCCCATTTGCAGTGAGGGCCATCCCCAATTTTGCGAGTCGCTCATAAGAACCAAGTGCTCGATGTACAGATTCTTGATTTTGCGCAAATGATGGTGGGTCCAAAATCACAATGTCGAAGGTGCGCCCTTCGTCAACCATTTCTTCCAACATCGCAAATGCATCACCGCGTATGTCGGTGACCATGCACCGCCCGATCGCAGGAACCTGTGTGTTGTGCAGCAAATTACGATGAGCAGTTGCTAGTGCAGGCCCACTGACATCGACCATATGCACCGTTGCAGCACCACCAGCAGCGGCCGACACCGTGAACCCGCCGGTGCTTGAAAAAACATCAAGCACACTGCATCGCACGTTGCCGCCTTGCACTTGTTCTTCCACCATCTTGCGCACAATGGCACGGTTGTCACGTTGATCTAAAAAATGCCCTGTTTTGTGCCCCTGCACCACATCGGCTTCAAAGTGCAACCCGTTTTCCAAAAACATAATGGGGGCTTCAGGAGCATTGCCATAAATTGTTGCTCCGTCTTCTAAACCAAAAGTGTTTGCTGCGCGCACGGTGCGAGAAAACCGCAAGACAATGCGTTCAGGTGCAGAGACAGCAACAATTCCTTCCACCACACTGGCCAGGTGCGCAAACCAAGCTGAGCTGTACAACTTCACCACTACCGTGTTGCTGTACTGATCGACAATGAGCCCTGGAAGCCCATCGTTTTCGCCATGCACCCAACGGAAACCCGTCGTAGTGCCGTCTTCTAAGAGTTCATTACGAAATTCTCGACATGCCTGCAATCGATCTTTCCACCAACCAGCATCAATAGTTGTGGGCTTGCCACTGTGCAGCATTTTTACTCTGATCGGAGAATTTGGGTCCCAGAGTCCAATGCCCGCAAAACGTCGCTCGTCGTCAAACACAACGGCAAGGTCGCCACACTCACCATGTGGTTTATGTGAAATGACCGCTTGGTCATACAGCCAAGGGCTGCCTTGCCGCACGGCACGCAAACCAGCTTTGGTGACGTGCACCGCAATGCGATGCATGGAAGGCTGTGGAAGATCTTTGAGCAAACTCACGAAGTATGTCTAAATGTTTGCGTTTCCAAAATTGCGTAGTCCTGCACTTCGGAATACAACGTTGCAAAACGCCAACCAGTTGCTGTGCGCACAAACGTGTCGCGATAAAAACCCAAAATGCGATATCTCTTTTCCTCTGGTGATGTGTACATCATGGCAAAACTCCATGTTGCATTTGCAGTATCTCCGGTGACCGTAATGACTTCGTTGGTCACCATATGAGTGGAGTACTTCATTCTTTTGCTGTCGCGCACACTGCGGAAAAATGCACGAATAGCGTCGTGGCCACGGTGTTCGCCCGACATTGAGGTAGCCCATACTCCCGAGGGAACGAAAAGAGCCGCAACAGTGTCGCCATTGTGATCGTCATCGCAACCTGCGCAGTATGCGGCTTTCAGAAAGCTAATTTCCTGAGCATCTTCGATTTTCTGAATACGTTGCAGAATCTGCGAATTGCGTTGACGAAATTTCATGACGCGTGGCATTTGCTATGCAAGTCCAGCTGCAATTGCCTTATTTGTTTGAGCCCGAAACTTCTCAACATCAAAACCAACAATGAGTTGTGCGGGGGTTTCAATAATGACGCGGTGTGGCGAATCGAGGAATTTGGCAAATGCTTGTCGATATTCGTCTTTCGGGTTTGCTGCCGCACCAGAGAGTGCCCCGTAGAACCATGTCTTTAATTCATTGAAGCCTTTATCGCTATTTTGATGCACGATGGAATCACCCTTATAACTTGCTGTTTTGCCATCGCGGTTAATAACAATTCCCGACTGTGGGCGCTTACGCAAGGCTGGCACTCGTTTACGACGCTCAGCACAGGTGGTCCAAAAGGTGCCGTCTTTGTAAATGTAAGCAACAACCACACCCACGGGGTGCCCATCTTTGGTGGTCCAGTTAAAAATGCATTCTCCGCCAGGGCCCACCAGTGCCAGCAATTCGGCATCGTTCAATTGCATTCCGGCTAGGTCTTCATAGTCAAAATCTGACACTTTTCCCCCTCGTTTTTTGTGGCTTCAACAACACAATAAACGAAAAGAGCCGGCCCAAGGGCCGACTCTTTTCTTACTTGGTGGCGGGGGCAGGATTTGAACCTGCGACCTTCGGGTTATGAGCCCGACGAGCTACCGGACTGCTCCACCCCGCGTCGTAGGGGGCAAGTGTACCGTCGCTCGTTGGCGTTCGCACTCTGCGCGCACATAACACGTCGTGGCATGGTCATTCACCAGCCCCATTGACTGCATAAAGGCATACATGGTGGTGGGTCCGACAAATTTCCAGCCCCTTTTTTTCAGGTCTTTCGATAAAGCAAGCGACCGTGGGGTTTGTGCAAAAACCTCGCCCGAGTGAGGCATTTCAGGGTCGGCGGGAGGTCCTGCGTATTGCCACACGACGTCACGCAGAGTTTCCCCAGCGGCCCTCATCTCTAAGTAACGCTGCGCGTTGTGAATGGTGGCCTCTATTTTTCCGCGATGGCGAATGATGCCTGGGTCGAGCACAAGTGCCTCAACTTCTCGCTTTCCGAATTGGGCAACTTCATCTGGGTTGAAATGACAAAACAGTTCACGAAATTTCTCACGCTTGCGCAAAATAGTGATCCAAGACAATCCGCTTTGAAAACCCTCGAGACAGACTTTTTCAAATAGCTGCAGGTCGTCAACAACGGGCCTACCCCATTCGGTGTCGTGGTAGTTCATATATATCTCGCTACTCAGACACCAGCTACAACGGTCCACTTCGGCTGCTTTCACCACATCTCAGTCTTAGCACTGTGTACGCTAGAGACGTATGGCAAAGGCTCCAAACTTTAAGAAGTTTCGCAAAATTGTTGGTAACGACATCGACGCTTTGCGTACCGAGATGCTCGCCATGCGCACCGAGCTCGAAAATGCTCAACAACAAATTCGTGAAGTATCACTCACTCAAAATGCTGCTGCTAGCGCACTAACAGCTATCGATGGGCGCGTTGTTCAATTGGGTCGCGAACTCACCAATCAACTCCATGAGCTGAGCAACGACTTAGAAAAACTTGAACAGCAAAGCGATGGAGCATCTGCAGAAACCATTGCTCAACTACAAGCAACACAAATCAGGCTGGCTACAGAACAAGCTCGTTATGAAATCACTTTCCGTCAAGACCTTGCGGAAATTGCCGACCAACTTCGCAGACCTCGCTAACTACTTTGAGTAAACATCACCCCCACCGGCATCATTTTGGTGGGCGTGGCTACTTCCGTCGTTTAGGCCCCGGTCTCATTACTGGAGCAGCCGACGATGACCCATCGGGCATCGGTACATATTCACAGGTTGGTGCTGCATTCGGGTTCCAACTGTTGTGGACCACCATCGTTGCTTTGCCATTTGCAGCCGCGGTTCAAGAAGCCACCGCACGCCTTGGTCTTTTCTCTGGAAAAGGTCTCGCAGCACTCATTAAACAAGAGTTTTCCCGCAAGGTGCTCTACGTTGCACTCACGCTTGTCGTTGCTGCCAATACTTTCAATATCGGCGCCGATCTTGGCTCAATGGCTGCAGCCACGAACCTCATTGTTCCTATTCCGGAGTATGTATTAGTCGTTGTTTTTGCCGCAGGAATGGCGGCATTAGAAATTGCCATTCCCTATCACCAATATTCGAGAGTTTTGCGTTGGTTATGTGTCAGCTTGCTTTCCTATATTGCAGTGTTATTTATTATTCAAGTGTCGTGGGGTGATGTTGCCCAGCACACCTTTGTTCCCCAACTTCATTTCAACAAGACAGAAATTGCTGCACTTATTGCACTATTTGGTACCACCATTTCGCCCTATCTCTTTTTCTGGCAAACCAGTGAGGAAGTGGAAGAGCTTGCCGAGCATGGCGCTGAAACGGTGACGGAAACCGCAAACCACTTGCGAGCAATGCGCGGCGATGTGATGGCTGGAATGTCGTCTGGAGTCTTTGTGATGTTTGCCATCATGGTCACCTCCGCAGCAACTCTCCATAAAGGTGGCATCACCTCGATCGGGACTGCAGACGAAGCCGCACAAGCTCTCGAGCCACTCGCTGGAAGTATGGCAAAACTTCTCTTCACACTCGGCATTATGGGTACTGGGCTTTTAGCCGTACCAGTACTTGCAGGCTCCACTTCATACGCACTTTCTGAAACCTTTGGATGGCGCGAAGGTCTGAGCTTAAAAATGTCACAAGCGCGAGCTTTTTATTTTGTCATTTTGGGTTCCATGATGTGTGGTCTTGCAATGAACTTTGTCGGCTTCAACCCTGTTCGCGCCCTTTACTGGTCAGCTATTTTGAATGGGCTCGCAGCTCCGCCACTCATTGCGATGATCTGGTTATTGAGCAGACGCAAACATGTGCTCGGAGAGCACGTCAGCGGCCGTATTTCGCAAACTCTGGTAGCAATGGCCGCAATTGTGAGCGCATTGCTACCAGTTTTATACTTCTTTGCTCACTAACTACTTCACTGCGTCAAGTGCCTTGCGCACTAGTTCGCGCGCAGCAGCTTGCTTGGCTTGGTAGGTCGCAAAATCTGGTGGCGACAACGCAAGCGCAGCATCTGCTTCGCTGAACAAAGTATCAGCAGCGGCCAACAATTCTGATGGGCTTTGTGGAACGCCTGCAACTGTTGTTGGAGTAACTACTGGAGAACCCGGCACCGTTGTTGGTGTGGTTCCTGGCAACGTCGGAGTTGTTGTATCGGGGTTGGTGGTTGCGTCTGCACCGCCTACGCGGTCACCTAAGTCGAGCGAAAAGCCCGGGAAGAGTTTTGCCATTGCTGCGCTCACACTGTCGGCAATAACCGACCGCGAATCGTATGAAGCAAGAATTTTGCGCACAAACACCTGCTTTGCGGCCGCATCATCGGGGCGAACATACAACGGGCGTACATAAACAAGGCTCTTGGCAACAGGAATGATTTGCAGGTCGCCAAACACCACGCGAGACCCACGTTGGTCGAGGGGTGTGATGATTTGTGAAATTGCAGGTTCACTGTCGAATTGGGCCGCAACTGTTGCCGGGCCAGGTGGTAGCGGATCATTGAACTCATACAGAGTCATTTGCCCATACGTTGCCGGGTCACTAGAAACCACCATCATTGAACGCAGTTCTTTTCGCGAGTCATCGGAAGAGAAGGGAACAAAAGGTCGCAACATCGAAAATACTCCCGTTTCAGACTTACTGTTCGGTGCATGGAAGAGGGTGTAATACGGCTCGAACCGCGCAACATTTGCATCTTGCACAGTGACTGCATCACCTGTTCCTGTAACTGCTGCAGTACCACCAACAATTGCTGCAGCTTGTTCTGGCTCGAGTGGTGGTGCCTGGGCAACGCTCCATGCGCCGTCACGGTTGAAGAAAAGTGTTGGGTCGTCGAAGTGATACTTCGCATATGTATTGGTTTGTACGCGGAAGAGATCTTCGGGGTAACGGAAATGCGATGTGAGCGTTGCTGGCGCTTTCTTCACGTCAGTGAAAAGTTTAGGGAACGCTTTGCTCCATGCCCGAGCGATGGGGTCTGTTGTGTCGACAACATAGAACTTCACATTTCCCGTGTATGCATCGACAACTGCTTTCACACTGTTGCGCGCATAGTTGAAGCTGTGGTTCAAGCCACCACCAGGGGTGAGCTGATCGGTATTGGCTGGTTGTGCGTATGGGTAGCGGCTTGTTGAAGTGAATGCATCGATTACCCAACTCACTTTGCCGTTTTGGACCACGGGGTACGGATCGGCATCGTAAGTAAGAAACGGTGCAAGTTTCTGCACACGGGCGCGCACATCACGCACGAGCAAAATTTGTGATTCGTCGTTAATGAGATTTGAACCAAAGAGGTTGTACTCACCAAAGTTCACTGCCATTGCAACACGACGCAAAGTAGAACTCAATGAGATTCCCGTTGTTCCTGAGTACGGCGTTGCCTTCAGCGCAGGGCAAGGCTGCTCTTCTTTAGATGTATTGGTCACCGCGTAGTCAAGCGCAGTGTCGCCAAAGTACAACTGTGGTTGCTTCACACCAATATCAATATAAGAAGGTCGCCCGTCGGTTGTGACCGCACTCGCCGGCGCAGCCACAATGCCACAACCATGCGTATACAAAAGATGACGCGATACCCATGTTTTATTGGGAATACCTGCTGAGTTCAATTCACGTGTCGCGAGCATCACCTGTTGCATACGACCGCCGACTTTGTACCTGTCAACATCTAGGTCACGAATTGCATAAAACGAGGTGAGGCCTTGGTCGAGTGCAAACCGATCGCGCATTTCGCCTGGGTCAAGTTGACGCACGTCGCGCAGTGGCGAAACATCTGCAGCTACTTCTTTGGCTGCAATTGGGGCAATACCAAGAGTCTCTGTAGCAACTTTGGTTAAACCTAAGGCAGCTTTCGTTGCATCGAGGTTTCGCTCAATGTAGGGAAGCTCGCGGGAACTCACGTTTGGCTGCACAACAAAGCGTTGAATAACAGCAGGGTAGACAGTGCCAGCTACTACTGCAACGACGGCCCAAAGACCAACAGCAAGCACAGGTAAACGCCATCCGCGTTGACGAACATTCCACAAGAGCAATGCAGCAACAGCAACTGAAACAAGGATCATTAAGTTGAGCGCTGGGAGCTGTGCTTTAACATCGGTATACGTTGCGCCGTTCACTACACCACGTGTGGAACGTGTGAGATCGAAACGCGAGAGCCAGTAGTTCGCTGCACGTACCAAGGCCAAGCAGGCGAGCAATACCGACAGATGCACTTTTGCCTGAGGAGTCACTCGCTCGGCTGTTCCTTGCAGGCGAATAGAACCATTGATGTAATGCAGAAAAGCAATGACAATTGAGATGAGAACAAGTGCCCCAAATGCCCATGCAACTAAGAATTCAAAGAAGGGAAGTTGAAAAACATAAAACCCAATGTCTTTGTTAAAAAGTGGGTCGGCAACACCGAAGCTTTGGTTATTGCGGAACATCAACCACTGCTCCCATTGCGCAGCGGCAGGCAAACCGATGAGAATGCCCAGCACTATTGCTAAAAGGGTACGAACAAGTTTGCTGCGCTTCTTCAGAGCTGCGCGCAGCGGAATGAGTGTTCGTTGTTCATCGGAATCGGGAACAATGGCTGGAGCAAGACGATCGGCAACTGCCATGTTGAGCCACAAAAGAATGGCAAAAACCAAGCTGAAGACACCGATGAGCAGACCCTTAGCTCCGAGTATTCCCCACAGCACATCGGTACGACCAATGGCTTGGTGCCAGAGCACATTGACGTAGAAAGACGACAAACTTTTTGCCGACAATATAAGTACGACAACAATGGCAATTGCCACCGCTATAACAATGCGACCGCGGTTTGGTTTTCCGATTTTGATTCGTGGTAATCGGGGAATTCCAAAGGGCGATGTGGATGAGTTATCTGAGGTGTTGCTCACCTCATGGAGACTACTGCTGCACTGGTGCGAGTAGGCAACGGCAGCCAGCATGAGCTAGCGGATGAAGATTTCCTGTCGGAAATTCCTTGCCGAGTGCAATAGAACCTGCAAGCGAATTGTCTTCAGCGTCTGGGCATTCTGGGCCGTTCGGATCGACCATCCAGCACACTTGCGTACCTGGTTTTACCCCTGCAAAAAAACCGCGACTGTAAGACAAACATGCAATGTCGTCGACTTGTTCATCAATGTGTTGACTCTTCCACTGCCGATAGACCCCGCGCAATGCTTTAGCCATTGCAACGCGATCTGTGCCGTTTTGTTCAATTGCTTTTGCAAGACGATCACGCAACGGTTTTACCAGTTGAACACCGATTAATACATCGACTGCGGGAATGACATCGGTGACTTTTGCACTCTTTGCCGCACCTTTGGCCGCAGCCATGATGTCTTCAGAAATTGCATCGCCATAGCGCTTTGCATGCACTTCTTGTTCACCAACCATTGCATCGACTGTGAGTGTATTTTTCTTGCCACGTAAATATTCAAGAACTTCATTTTCTTCATCGGCAAGCACACGCTTTAACTTGCGCGACATTCCAACAACAACTGGCGCAAGTACTTCATCACGTTTTGCAAAAGCACCTGCGTCGTGCATGGGCTGTACTGGCACAACTGCGGTTGCAGTTTCCTCTACCACTTCTACTTTTTTCGTTGATTTCCGTGGCTCAACAACTTTTCCACCAGATACGGCGTTGCTTGCAGCTTTGTCGACAGTTGCTTCACGTAGACGTGCGAACAAGTTTTCTACTGCCTGGGCGTTGGCGTCACTCTTTGGTGCAACAGTTTTGTCAACACTTGGATGTTCTGGGTTGACTCCGCCTGAAGTTTCTGGCCGAGGGCGATCTTTAGAAAAAAGACTCACTACGTTCGACTTTTCATCTTCCACAACCGCGGTGGTTTCTATAACTTCAACGGCCGGAGCCTCTTCAACAATCGCTTCAACAACTGCGGCCTCTTCAATAACTTCAACGAGCACTTCTGCGGTGGGTGTTTCTTCTTCCACAACAGCGACAACGTCAATCACCACATCAACAATCTCTTCAACGATTTCTTCAACAACCACTTGTGTTGCTTCAGGCTCAATTTCTTCTAATTTTGTGTGGTCGAAAAGCTCAATAACTTCAGGTTCTTCTGCTTCTGCTTCCGCTTCAGCAAATGCTTCCACTACGCGTTCCAACACAATGGTCGGAACGGGCCCTGTTGTTGGAGCCAAGTTGATGTATTCACGTGGGAGGTCGTGGTCAACCGAGACCAGACCCGTCATCACATCGTCTGTCGCTAAACGGGCACGTTCAAATGCATTCAACAAACGGTCACGATTATGAATGAGTTGTTCAATTTGTTCACGAGCAAGTTCACGACGACGCGCAAGCTCGGTGAGAACCTTTTCACGGTATTCGCGAGCTTCATTCACCATGTCGCGACCCTGCTGTTTGGCAAGTTCAATTTCAGCTTCCGCATCGGCAGCTGCGTCTTCACGCCTGCGAACCGCTTCTAATTCAGCTTCTTCACGCAAACGTGTTGCATCGGAACTCGCTTCTTTCACCAAGCGAGTTGCGGCTTCTTCGGCACGTAGGCGAATTTGGCTGCTCGCTTCGCGCGCTGTGCCCAGTACCCGGGCGGCTTCTTCACCTAAAAGCGCGGTGACCACTTCTTCGTCGAGCATTCCTGGGGCAGACATTCCCCGCGTTTGCATTGCTTTGAGTTCGCTCTCGAGGAAGCGCTCGCGCTCTTGGAGGCGAGCCATCTCGGCTGACACCATCCGCAAAAAATCACGAACTTCGGTCTGATCGAATCCACGACGGCTGACATTGAAAGAAGCCGCACTCACCGCTGCAGGCGAGGAAGGGTCGGGACGTGAAAAAGAGATCGCCATTTGAAAGACAATACGCTGTATTACCCCTCTTCTTGTGGCATTCCCCATGCCACTCAAGGTGCAGCCTTATTGTTTCAGCCCACCGCCGTATTTCTGCAATGCCTTCAGTGCCTCGTCGAGGTTCTTCACGGGAATCACCGCGAATGACTTCCCCGCTACCGCTTTTGCATCGGCAATTTCTGCCTCGGTCTGCGCAGCGGGTATCAAAAACACCTTTGCCCCCGACGCTTTCACCGCAACTGCCTTTTGATGCAACGCACCAATGGCTCCAACATTGCCATCTTCGTCAATGGTTCCCGTTGTTGCCACTTTGACATTCCCCGCCAAAGCCCCAGGAGTGAGTTCATCGAGTAGCGACAACGTAAAAGCAAGACCAGCTGACGGCCCGCCTATGGAATCGGTGTCGATATCGACTTCAAAAGGAACTTCAACGGTGCGTGTATCGGCCGGCACAAAGCCAATAATGGCTCGACTGGGGTCGCCGGGGCTCGGAATGAGCCGTACTTTGACGTCGCGGCGCGATTTATTGGCATCGCTGTTCAAGTCGTGGATAGTGAGCGTGACCACCGAATTCAGTTGAGCGCCTTTCATCACCTCGAGCAAAACATCGAGGGTGGGCGTTGGCTTTGCGTTGACCGCGTCGATGACATTGCCTGGTTCCAACACCTTGCATGCGGAGTCGGCTGTGGGTGCTTCATTACAAATGACTTGTTCCAAAATGATCGCGCCATACTTGAACGACACCTCGTAACCCAAGCGCTTGAGTGCAACATATTCAGCGATTTGCTTTGCCCCAATCATTGCTTGATAACCCAAACGACGTTGTGCAGTGGGGTTCACATTTCCAAAGCGTTGCTTTTTCGTTTGCACGTTGATGTCGGCATCGACCCATCCCACAAAACTTTCCAGTGCAGTGAGTTGCGTTCCAAATGCGGTAACAAAAAGAAAGGGATTTTCTGAGGTAAATCGTTTTGCGCCATCAAATGAAAGACGTGGCCCCACGGCATTAGTTTCACCCGGGGCAGTTTCCCACCTCTGTATAGGCATTGACCCAGAAACCACAATGGCCAATGGCACAAGCCATGCCAACGTGAGAATGGGTAAGGCCCACCACAAACGCCTGTGTGGCGTGGCAGGTTGCGGTGGCGGAGGTACCATTAGTGGCATCGTGCTCAATAGTTTCTCCGGGGTTAACTCAGTCATATCGCTCTCGATTGTTGCACTCTCGAATAGTGATGTCACCATACGAGCAGTTGTAGTGGCCTTCCTCGCTTGCATCGCCATCTTTCTTCTGGGTCGGGGCGGTGCGGCACAAAACCTCATCGACAAGTTCCTCAGCAATGGCGCAAAAAGGGCTCCTCAGCCCGTTCTTGTGCGGGTCGACCGTCGCCAACAGCCCGTCTATGAAGAACCCACCCCAACGCGCAAAGCCCAGTCATCGGCGATGTTGCTAGCGATCGCCGTTGCAGTGGGCGCCACCTTGGCCTTTGCCCTTTCATTTGTTGTGAGCTCAGCTGTTGGTTCCATTACTGGGTTGCTGAAGTAAAAGTCTTCTTCGCTCGCCATTCACCATGCAAGCCCACGAAGTATTACTCGCTAGCCATGAAGGCAACACTGAATCACTGTGCACAGCCTTCGCATACGACAACGACCATATTCGTTCACTCGCACTTCACGGGCTACTAAAAAACAACGCTCTCACCGATGAGCAAGTACGCAGTGCAGAAGTTGACCCCTCGCGTTTAGTGCGTCACCGCTTGGCTCAACTCGGCGCAGTGGAACCACGCATTAACCTCTCCGTACTTTTGCATGATGTCGATTTCGCCGTCGCGGAAACTGCTGCATGGTCGTTAGGAGAACGAGTCGATGTGACGCCTGAAGAGTTTGCTTTGCTGCTCGAAGGTGGCGCGCACCACGACCACGCCATTGTTCGCGAATCATGCATTGCCGCGCTAGGCGCCATCGGCGACCCGCGGGCCGTGCCAGTTATTTTGGAAGGCTGCAACGACAAACCCGCCGTGCGGCGTCGTGCCATTTTGGCTCTCGCTCCCTTCGACGGGCCAGAAGTAACGGCAGCGCTGGAAAAAGCTCTTCTCGACCGCGACTGGCAGGTACGCCAAGCCGCTGAAGACCTTCTTGCCATTGAGAAAGAACTGTAAAACCCTCACAATTCGCCGCAAGGTACCGATACCTACTCTGAGCCAGAGAAGTTCTAACGTAAAGCCATGGATGCTGCACTAATTGAACGGCTCACGCGTGAAATGGAAGCGCAATTTGCTCGTCCGGGCGAACCTGCTGGCTTCCCCAAGTTTCACGATATTTCGGTTGATCGATACATCACCGATGAGTTCTACGAACTTGAGCGCAAACATTTGTGGTCAAAGGTCTGGGTCATGGCGGGTCGTGCCGAAGATGTTCCCAACCCCGGTGACTACTTCACATTCGGCGATTTAAAAGTCCCCATCGTTGTCGTGCGCGGCAACGATATGAAAGTGCGCGCTTTCTACAACACGTGTCAACACCGTGGCGCACCTGTAGTTCGCGACAAGGTGGGTTGCGCCAATCAACTCCGTTGTCAGTACCACGGCTGGGTGTACAGCATCGACAACGGAAACCTCGTCAGCATCCCCGATGAACGTGACTTCATTGATTTTTGTCGCGAAGATAAATCACTCAGCGCCATTTCCTGCGATGTTTGGCAAGGATGGGTGTTTGTGAATCAAGACCCCAATGCAGCGTCACTCCAAGAATGGTTTGGTGTGCCGTTTGCGCAAATGGAAGAACTCGCAGGCGAAGAGCTACGCGCAGTTGGACCCCGCAGCATGACTATTCCATGTAACTGGAAAGTAACTGCAGAAGCATTTTTTGAGGTATATCACTTCAAATTTATTCACGACCGCGGTGGCTGGTCGGCACTCGACAACCGTGGAGCAACTATGGGTCTTTTCCCGAATGGTTGCAGCCGCATGGTCACTCCTTTTTCTAAAAAGGCAGTAGAAATGCGCGGCATGAAAGATTGGTCAGACTTCCAAAAGTTTTCTGATCCGCGATTCATCGATATTCCTTCGGTCAACAACCTCATTCGTTCCACGAGCACTGCATTTAGTTTGTTTCCCAATCTCATTGCGCCCGTCGCGTCATACGGTTACCCATTTCTCATGTTCTGGCCGATTGACAAAAAAACAACGCGGCTCGACTGGGTGCACTACGCACCCAAGAACTGGGAAGGCGACGAGTTGCCACCACATTGGCAACAGCGCATGGACGAATTCGACCACATCATGGACGAAGACAAACGCAACATGGCCCCTATGCAAGAGTCGCTTGAGTCACCGGCAATGAAAGGCATTGTGGTGAACTACCAAGAGCGTCGTATTTGGAACTTCCACGAGCAAGTTGACCGCATGATTGGTATTGAGAATATTCCCGAGCACATGCGCGTGCAGCAACTACTTGCTCCTTACATTGAACGTGAATAATGGCTACCGCTCAGAAACCCCCTGCACCGCAACAGCGTTCTGAGTCCACTGTTGACCTTGTGTTGAAAGCTGTCATTCGTCGCCTTGAGGAAAGCGGCGAATCTCATCTCACCATCGATGACATTCTTTTGGAAACAGGTGTGTCAAAAGGTTCTTTGTACTATCACTTCGGCGACCGCGAAGGTCTCATTTATGCAGCACGCATTGCTCAATACAGTTCTTATCTAGAGAATGACTCCGAGGAACTGCGAGGTGGTCTTTTGACCTGCACGACGTTCGACCAATTTGTAGAAAATTTGCTTGGCCTCACTATTTTGAGCATGCAGAAAAACGACCGCAAAATACGTGCGATGCGTCTCAACGCAATCTCAAGCGCATATGGTCGTCCAGATTTGTGGTACGCGCTCCAAGAAAAGCAGCACCAATACACCAATGCCATCACCGAAGTTTTCGAATATGGTCAAAAAATGGGTTGGGTGCGCACCGACGTCACTGCTCACGCGCTAGGCGTATTTGTTCAGGGTCATGCACTCTCGCGCATTTTGGTCGACCTCGACCACAACGAACTCGAGGCGGAGTCGTGGGTGAAAGTAATGAAGTTGACTTTTGATGTCATCTTCACGCCACCTGCAAAGTAGTTAAATGCGAGTGAGTCGCACCAATGGAATGCGACGTTCCGTTTTTTCTGCATATGTGTTGTAGTCGGGCCAAATTGCGGCCATTGCATTCCACAATCTGTCGCGGTCTGCGCCTTCGGCGATAGTGCTCGCAGTTGCCTGAAACACATCGCCCTTTACTTGCAAAGTCACTTGTGGAGTATCGAGCATATTTTTGTACCACAACGGATGGTTCGCATCGCCACCACGTGATGCAACAACGATGTAGTCGTTGCCGTCCATTCCGTAAATGAGTGCACACCGTCGTTGAGCGCCAGATTTTCTTCCGGTAGTGGTGAGCAATAAGCACGGTACGCCTTGCCACATGTGGCCATCTTCACCGTTCGTTGCAACATAGGTTTTGATGTGGTTGGCGACGAACTCGATGGGGCTTTCCAAAATTTCAGACATGGTGAAAGTCTAAGGTGCGCGATGCGCAACTAGTTGCACAACATGAGCAGTACCTGTGTGCAAGGAACCTTCCACCACATCGCGTTCTATTTCCTCAAGGTGGTCAAAGACCAGCCCGTGAAGTTCTGAACGAAGCAGTTCAGCTGTTGGCATGAGGGAAGCATCTTTTGGCCCACCTGTGTTGTTGGGAATTTGTGCCGGCGTATACGCCTCGAGAATGAACACTCCTCCTGGTTTCAAACCGGCTACAACCTGGCGATGCAGTTTGCGACGTAACTCTTGAGGAGTATGGGCATAAATCGACACCACGAGGTCCCATGAATTTGGTTGGATGTTGAAAGTTTCCAATTCACCACGCTCGGCCATCACAATGACCCCACGCTGCAGTGCAAGTCGCAGGGTTTTCGCTACACCTTTTTCCGACTGCTCAATAGAGGAAACAGTGAAACCTTGCTGCGCAAGCCATACAGCGTTTCGCCCCTCCCCTTCGGCCAGGCTCAGCGTTTCGCCGCGCTTGAGTTTTGCTACTGCAGATGCAAGAAACTCATTGGGTTCGGTGCCGTAGGCATAGTCGGTGTTGGCGTATTTTTCATTCCAAAAGTCACGAGTGCTCACTTGGTAACTCTAGTTGTCTGTTACACCCTGCACCTATCGTGTGCATATCGGCATTGCGCCCAGCACCGCACTTCACAGGAAGGCACATCATGGGCGCTCTACACCTCGTTTCAACACAAGACCACAACGCCTCAGTTCGGCAATCTCTGCGCGAACTCTTACTTATTGAAGTGGCAACGCTCAATACCGAAGGCCTCAGGCGGGCACTCAAAAAGCTTTCCGAGGTACAAGCTTGGGTCGACTCTTTTCACGTGCACCTCACCCGTCGACTTCAAGAAATCTCGGCCGTCTCGCAAGCAGTTCTGCCCGAGCAGGTTCTTGCTTCCGCAAGCGGCATCACTCGTAGCGATGCTCGCCGCGAGTTAAAGCGCGTTGAAATACTCAATGAGTTTCCCCAATTAGAGACAGCACTTCAATCTGGCTCTGTTTCCAGTGCACACATCGATGTTGTTGCCCGCAACATGAGCACACTGAGTTCCGAAGAGCGCTCGCATCTCTCAGAGCAAAGTGAGTGGCTGGCAAATGTGGCCACCCACTCCACCCCCGACAACTTCTCTCGGGCGCTGAAACAAGCCGTATTACGCCTTTCGTCTCACAACGAACTCGAGCGCTTAGAGCAACAACGACGCAAAACTTGGTTACGGCACTGGGTCGACCGCGACTCAGGGATGGTGTGCATGCACGGCGAATTTGACCCCGAATCAGGGCTGTCTGTAGTTGGCAAATTGCAACAGGTGGTCGACCGTCTTTTCCATGAGCGCACTCCCAGTACCTGCCCCGAAGGCGAGGCACGCGTTCAGCACCTCAATGCATTGGGTCTCGTTGCCCTTGTGCACCAATCCAGCGAGGCCAATGGGCATGTTTCACCTCATCATCGTGCTGAAATCAGTGTGGTCATCGACTATCGCACACTTGTTGAAGGGGTGCATCCCAACACTCTCATGCACACCGGAACCGATGTAAACATTCCCATCAGCACCATTCGCCGCATGGCATGTGAAGCAAAAATCATTCCCGTTGTTCTCAGTTCTGCAGGTGCTGTTCTCGACCTTGGTCGCTCTAGTCGTCTCGCTTCTCGGCAACAACGCCAAGCGCTCGAAGCAATGCACCCCACATGTGCAATTCCGCAATGCCAGGTTCCTGTGGGGCAATGCCAGCCACACCACCTCACGTTTTGGAATAGTGGCGGCCCCACCGACCTCAACAATCTCATTCCGCTCTGCGCCACACATCATCGATGCGTTCATGAAGGGGGCTGGAAGCTCTCACTCAACACAGAAACACGAAAGGTAGCGGTACGACAACCTGGGAGCAATACACTTCCCCCATGAGCACAACGCGCCATATCGGCGATGAAAAATATGTTTCGTTTACCAGCGTAAAACGCAATGGCGAAGAAAGATCACTTCCCGTGTGGATCGTTCAGTTGTCGGCAAACGAAGTGGCATTTACTTCTGCAGGCGATGCTTGGAAGGTGAAGCGCGTACGTGCCAATGCACAGGTATCGCTTCAACCATGCGACGTTCGTGGCCGCGTGCGTCCGGGAAGCACCAAAGTGCACGGCACCGCACGGGTTGTCACACCGCAGGAAAATCCACAAGACCTCGCCGCTGTAGAAAAAGCAGTCAACAAGAAATACGGCATCGTTTCCCGCTTTGTCAACCTCTCGTCATTCCTCAAGGGCATGTTTCGACGTCAAGAATCAAACGATGCGGCCATCATTGTGCGCCTGAGCCTTTAGCGCAAGACAATTCAACTCGTAGAATACTGACGTTGTCTCAATCCACTCAATCTCCTTTGCCCTCTTCTGAGGCATTTACGCATCGACCGGCCCTCGATGGGCTGCGCACAGTTGCTGTGTATCTGGTGGTGCTCTTCCATAGTGGTCTCTCATGGATGCGTGGCGGATTCATTGGTGTTGACCTCTTCTTTGTGTTGTCAGGCTTTCTTGTTACCAACGTGATGCTGGCGGAATACCGTTCAACCGGGTCCATTCAACTGCGTCGGTTTTATGCACGGCGCGTACGGCGCCTTCTTCCTGCAGCACTCATCGCCATCGTTATTATCTGCCTTCTTGCTTCGATCACCGAACCTCGACTCGTGGCGATGAGTTTTGTCGACGATGCCCGCAGTTCGCTTCTCTATTTTGCAAACTGGAATTTTCTTGGCGCATCAACAAATTATTTTGCTGACGACGTCAATAAGAGCCCCTTCCTGCATTTCTGGTCACTCGCCATTGAAGAACAGTTTTACTTCGCATTTCCGTTGTTGCTGGTACTGCTCACCAAGTGGGGGGAACCACTCAAAAAGTTCCGCAACATCATTTGGGGAATTGGCGCGTTGTTTACTGCATCGCTCGCACTACAAATCATTACCCAACAAAGCAACCCCATGCGGGCCTACTACGCAACCGACACACGTGTGTATCAGCTTGCCGCCGGTGCACTACTCGCAGTCATTCTTCTTCGTCAAAAAGATTCAGCAAGTGCTCCTGTAAAACTTCCTTTCCAACGTGCCATTACCCCACTTGTATTCATTGCATTTATTGCTTTAGCAATTGGTGACGGTTGGTTCTTCTCATCACTTTCGGCAAGCACGCGCGGTCTACTGGCAACAGTTGCCGCAGTAGGGCTCATTTGGTCACTCGAGCCACATTTGCCCTCAACGTTTCAACGCGTTCTATCCTCAAAAAACTTCACGTATCTTGGCCGTTTTTCCTACGGCACGTACTTATGGCACTGGCCACTCATCGTGCTTTCCCAGCCAGTGCTCTCATTGTCTCCGGTGCAATTGGCATTGTTTTCTACTATTGGTGCTACCGCACTGTCGGCGCTGAGTTATGAACTCATTGAAACTCCCATTCGCATCAGCAAACAACTTCATCGCATTCCACGCGTCGTTATTGCTGCGGGTCTCGGGTTCAGTGTGCTCACGGCAACGTTGCTCGTGCGACCACTACTTGATGGCACCCCAAAAGTGCGCCAAAGCATTTCAACTATCAATACTTCAGGGTTGCCAACAGACGTGCAAGCACTTCTCAGTGCAGCCCCACCACAAACCTTCAACATGAAAAGTGCGATGCCTGCTGCAGAACTCATTCAGCCATGTTCTGCTACTGACCCCACCAAGTGCACCTTGTATACCCACACGGAAAAAGACTCAACACCGCAGCACGTCGTGCTGATGGGTGACAGCAATGCAGAGATGCTCATTCCCACTTTTGTCAAACTTGCACGTGAAAAACACTTCACGTTCTCGGCGCTCACTCGTTCGGGTTGCCCGTGGCAACCTGGTCTGGTGTGGATGGCACGCGATGAAACACTTGTTGCTCGGTGCAAAAAATCTCGCGCCGAGTGGTACAGCACACTTCTGCCCGCCTTGAAGCCCGACCTCATTATTGTCACTAATGTCTCTCGAGACCCCGGCTCACGACCCGATGCCTTTTATGTATCAGAAACTCCAACGCAAGATGCCCTATCAACTGTTGTTGCTCAACGTACGTCAGAGGCACTCGATGCACTATTGAAGCTTGCATCAAGAGTGGCCATTCTCGAACCACTTCCGTTTGCTTCATTCGACCCTGCACAATGTTTGTCGGGGGTATCAGCCATTTCGTCGTGTGCATACGAAGCCAACACCACCCCTTTTCCGACTGAATTGATATATCGCTCGGAAGCAAAGACACGTACGAATGTGTTTAGTGTTGACTACGACACTTTTGCTTGCCCTTACTTACCTATTTGCATTCCTTACCTCGATCAACAATTTGTCTTTCGCAATCAGTTCCATCTCAGCGAGCTCTGGATCGCTGCTCACCAAGAAAAATTGTGGAATATTCTCAATGGCAGCGGAAAATGGTCGCAATATTCCCCAGCCCGCGAGAACAGCGCTCAATGACGTAGCGTAAGACAGTGCCCTTTTCTTCATCAAAAAGCTTTTCTGCAAACGAAGGACCCAAAGAAAAAGGTGTAGCGAGCGGTCGCGAATTCATTCTTCTCACCACCGCACTCATGGCAAGTAGCGCCCTTGCTATTGACCTCATGTTGCCGGCATTTCCCAAGATGCGCGAGGAATACGGTATGAGCCCCGACTCATCTCAGGTGAGTTGGATTGTGACGGCATTCTTTTTGGGTTTAGCAGTGGGTCCGTGGCTCTATGGCCCAGCGTCCGATAAGTACGGTCGGCGTGGTTTGTTGTTTGCTGGGCTTGCTTTGTATTCCCTCGGCGGCATTCTTGCCAGTGTTGCCCCATCGTGGGGTTGGGTCATTGTCGCCCGTTTCATTTGGGGCCTCGGTGCTGCTGCAGCGCGTTCGTTGAGCACTGCAATGATTCGCGACCGTTTTGCAGGAACCGTCATGGCCCAGTTGATGTCGACCATTACTGCAGTGTTTTTGCTTGTCCCCATTCTTGCCCCAAGCCTCGGTGCAGGCTTATTGCGCATTGCACCATGGCGCATTGTGTTCTGGTTCCCCAGCGTTGTGGGTGTTCTGCTCATGTTGTGGGCGCGTCGACTTCCTGAAACTTTGGCCGCCGATAATCGCCGTCCATTTACATGGAGTGCGGTGAGTACGGCCGGCAAGGAAGTACTCACTCATCGCCAAACTATTAGCTTCACCCTTGCCATGACTTTTCTCTTTGCCGTCATGACGACATACCTTGCAGGTTCTGAAGTGATTGTTGAAGACATTTACGGCTACGGCAATTGGTTCCCGCTGATTTTTGGTGTTGTGGCCTGCTTGCTGGCTGTGAACTCATTGAACAACGCCCGCATCGTGAAACGCATCGGTATCACGGCATTGCTTCGTCGCATGTCGGTCATCGGGCTCTTTACTTCAGTAGCACTCGTGGTGGTTTCCTTCACCGGGAATGAACATCCACAGTTTTGGGTGTTCTACATTGCTGTTGCTTGCGTTGTGCCTGTGGCACAAGGCCTGGTTCCTAATTGCAACGCTGCTGCAATGATGCCCGTGCCTCACGTTGCCGGCACTGCAACAGCCATCATTGGCACATTTTCTACCGCCGGCGCGGCGCTTCTTGGGAGTGTGGCAACAAGTGCATTCAACGGAACAGTGAAGCCATTTGCCTTCATTATTGCATTGTTCATTTTTATTGCCACAGCGTTCATCTGGTGGGGTTCAAGTGGCGAAAATGAGGGGCTAGGATCTCCCACATGACATCAGTGCACAACATCCCCGTAACAACAATTTCTGGCTCTAACACCACCTTGGGCGAATTCGCCGGGTCGGTCATGTTGGTTGTCAACGTCGCTTCACAGTGCGGCCTCACCCCACAGTACGAAGCTCTCGAAAGCCTGCACCAAACATACAAAGACAAAGGTTTTTCAGTACTTGGTTTTCCCGCCAACAACTTTGGCGCTCAAGAGCCTGGCACCGATGCTGAAATTGCAGAATTCTGCAGCACAAAGTTCGATGTGAAGTTTCCGATGTTCTCCAAAATCAGTGTTGTCGGCGACGACCAGCACCCTTTGTACTCAGCACTTACTGCAGCTGCACCACGCGCAGAAGGTGACCCCGACGCATTCCGCGATCGCCTCAAAGGTTTTGGCATGACTCCAAACCAAGATCCCGACGTGTTGTGGAACTTCGAAAAGTTTTTGGTGAACCGTCAAGGTGAAGTGGTGAAGCGTTTTGCTCCAACAACTACTCCCGACGATGCAGCACTCACTTCAGCTATCGAAGCTGAACTCGCTAAATAACTCGCACTCAAGCGAACTAAATGGTGTAGCGATAAATATTGGTTTCGCGCTGCACAAAACCAATGCGCTGATACAAACGATTGGCTGCTTCGCGCGATGGGCGCGATGTGAGTTCAACCGTAATAGCACCGCGGCTACGCGCTTCGGCGATGGCAGCCATATTCAACGCTTCACCCACACCGTGACCACGTGCTTCAGAGTCAACAACAACGTCTTCAATCCAAGCGCGCACACCAGTAGGAATGCGAAAAGTGGCAAGGGTCAATGCCCCTGCAATTTTCCCGTCTACCCGGGCAATGAAGAGAACTGAAGCTTCCGAGTGAATGATGGCAGCTAAGTCGGTAGCGCTAGGTGGTGGGTTCGACTTCGATAGTTGAGGAATGAGCACAGCCATTGCTTGAACGAGTTCATCGGTTGATTCTGTTGCAATCTCAATTGTGGCGCTCATTATTCCCCTTCGTTGTTACTAACAATAGGGGGCATCCATCTGCACAGTGCAGTCAATTTTCCTCTACTGTAAGTATTGATGATTATTTCAGGCACCCAACTCAGCGTTCCAGAATTTCTTGCAGCAACTGGCTGGGAAGCTAAACCTGAAGGTTTGTGCCGTGGTGAACTCTGTGTTCCTGCACCTGGGGCGCTCAATAACGGCGTTGTCGATGTCACCGTCGCTGCGAAAAAGTTAGGCATGCCACTGGTGCACGATGCCCCGCACAACATATGGGCACTGGGTGTTGCCACTGCAACGGGTCGCGCGCTCGCTAGTGCAAAAGCATTTTTCCCTTCCTCGCTCATCGATGCAATGGGTCGTACCTTCGATTTCAATTCACTGCGAGGTCGACGCATCATCATGGTGGCCTGGGCGAGTTGGTGAGGCTGTCGAACAGCTCTGCCCGGGTGGCAGGCACTGCACGAAGAAATTAAATCGCTTGGCGTCAGCGTGGTTACTGTTGCGCTCGACATCAACCCCGAACACGCCAAGCCTTGGATTGCGCTCGCTGAGTCCACACATCCATCACTCATCGATACCACTCACATCACCGATGAACTCTTCGGATTCATCAATGTGCCCATGGCGGTGTGGATTGATGAAAATGGAATGTTGGTGCGCCCAGCCGAAGCCGCTTCCATTGAACGCAGCCCACTACGCGATCAAGAAGTCCCCACCGGCCTTCCACCGCGTATTGAACAGATGTATCGCGAAGTGAAATCAATTCCCGACGACTCAGAGGAATACCGCTTGGCAATTCTCGATTGGGCACGCAATGGCGCAGCGAGCAAATACGCCATGTCGCCCGACGAAGTGGTGGCAGCTTCACAGCCGGTGTCGAGCAACCAGTCTCGTGCGGCAGCATGTTTCGCCCTCGGCGAGCACCTCCATCGCACCGTAGGCCACGATGCCGCAGTGCCATGGTGGCGCGAGGCGCACGCCTTGTACCCCGAGAATTGGACCTACAAACGCCAAGCCTGGACCCTGGTCACCACCCCAGAAGGCGCCACAGAAAACGACCTGATGCAAGGCCCAAATGAGGTGTACTCAGGGAACTGGCTCGACGATGTCATTGCTGCTGGCGGGGGTGGTTCCTACTCGGTTCGACCACAGTTGGAGTGAGTTGTAGATAGCGTTATCACGAATGGGAAACTCGCCCCACATCCGTTGGATCTCTGAACCCACGCTGGTGAACCCCACTGTCATCGCTGCTTTTACAGGGTGGAACGATGCCGCCGATGCCGCATCAAGTGCCGTACAAAACTTGGTCAAAGGTTGGGGCGCAACAGCACTTGCTGAAATTGAACCCGAGTTCTTCACCGACTTCGCCACTATTCGTCCACAAGTGCGTTTGTCTGATGGCCGCGTGCTCAGCATTGTGTGGCCAGCAACGGGTTTATGGCACATCCGTTCGGCTGGTTCCGATGTCATTCTCATTCTTGGCCCCGAACCCGCATTGCGCTGGCGCTTGTTTAGCGAACAAATTGTGAGCGTCATTGAAAAATACAATGCGTCGCTGTTTCTCACCCTCGGCGCACTTCTTGCCGATGTTCCCCACTCGCGTCCGGTGCAACTCATTGGCACTGCAACCGACGACAACTTGGTCGACCGTTTCGACCTGCAACGCTCTCGCTATGAAGGTCCCACCGGCATCGTTGGCGTGCTCAACGATGCGTGTTCCAAAGCTGGCGTTCCCTCTGCATCGTTATGGGCAGCTGTTCCTGCATATGCCGGGCAAATTAGTTCACCAAAAGCATCGGTAGCACTCATGCAACGCGCGTGTGACATCATCGGTACTCCTGCACCCGTTGGTCACATGATGAGCCGCATCGATGCATACGAATTACAACTCAACTCCATGCTCGACGATGACGACGACCTTCGTTCCTACGTATCGCGTTTGGAAAGCATGAGTGATGCTGGCATCACCATTGAAGACGACGATGACGACTTCGATTTCGAAGAAGACGATTCACAATTGCAGTTTGATTTTGCAGTAGACACTGGCGACGATGCTTCAGACCCGGCCGATGCCGACATGCTGATGGAAGAAGTCGAACAGTTCCTCCGCGACCAAGACAAATAATTTAATTGTCGCCCTGGCGCCATACGGGCTGTCGTGGTGCATCGAAGGTTGCACCTGTGTGTTTTCCATCAATGGCATTGAAAGCCATGGGGCCCCACCACTGCACACCTGCAGCCGGTGATGGCAAGTTATCGCGACCAAACCAGCCCACGTCGGCCGTCTCTAACGGATGCCCACTTAATGAGCCGCCTGTTGCGCGACACCTGAACAACAACATGTACATACCAAAGCGCGAGAAGCCCATCCGCATTCCGTCGACTACTCCAAGCAACTCGAGCACTTCACATTCAATGCCGGTTTCTTCATGCACTTCTTTCATCGCAACTTCAGCTGGTGAATAACCCACATCGGCCCAGCCAGTGGGGTACAACCAAATGCCGCTATCGGCCCGCTTCATGAGCAAGATTTCGCCGTTGTCGTTGCCCACGATGGCGCCTACTGCAACTTTAGGTGTGACATAACCAGGAACACCTTCGCCGATGTTTTCCATCCACTCTTGAACAAAGTGATCTTGCTCGCGGCGCACTTCAATGGCTTCTTCAGATGCAGCTTTAATATCGCTTGCCACGTGCAGCACTTCTTCGTATCGCTCGCGCTCGTACAGACTTTGCGTAAAGCCCATTCCTGTTCGCGCAATGCTGGCGAGTGTTTCACTCCATCGCAAAAGATCGCGTTGAAAGTCTTCTGGGCCAAGTTCGCTCACAGTGTGAGACTACTTCGTTACCGCAAAGAGGATGGCACGCTCCACTTCGCTTTGATGTGCAGGGTCGGTCACTTTTTGCCCGTCGGTGGTGCGTACATAAAAAGTGTCGACTACTTCGTTCCCCAGCGTTTGCACTCGCGCATGGCGAATATCGAGCCCTGTGTCGGCAAAGGTTTTTGTGATGCTGTACAAAATACCCACACGGTCGGGGGCGCGAACTTCCACCAGTGTGCTGTTTGATGAGGCTGCGTTATCGAACCGAACCGTTGGAGGCGCAGGTGGCACAGCAGTACGCACACGACGCACCTTGTAGGTTTCTGCACGCTCGGCGAGTCGCGCCTCGAGTGCCATTTGGTTCTTCAGCGCACGTTCCAAACTGTCAACAATGCGTGCCCATTCAATTGGGCGATCTTGTGGGGGCAGCACGCGAAATTCAGATGCAGCCATTGCTGTTTCTGCTTCACGCTCATCGCTGTGCGCTTCAGCGCCCAACACGTCTAAACCATGAAGTGCCATGACTCCAGCTACCTTGCTGAATGTTCCGGGACGGTCGGGGCTCACCACCGTGATGGAGTCTTCTGTTGTGCATACAGCAAAACGGCCTTCGGCCATCATTTCAAGCACTTCTGCATCGGGAAAGAGTTTCCAAATTACATCGCGCACATCTCCGCCACCCAACACATGGTGCACGCGCTCGGTGAGTTCATACACCAAGCCAGCCTTCCAATCGCTCCACGCCGAGACACCCGTCGCTTTGGAATCGGCTTCCGTGAGTGCTCGTAACAAATCGAGCGCTACTGACGACTTAATGAGTGTGGCAACTCCGGTAATTGTTGCGTCGTCGCTGAGGTCTCGACGAGTACCGGTGTCAGCGAGTAGTAAGTGATGCTGAATGAGGCTCGAAACAATTGCGGTCTCTTCTTGTGACAAACCCATTCGTGGGCCGATGTACGCAAACATCTCGATGCCTACATCGGTATGGTCACCTGGGTACCCCTTGCCAATATCGTGGAAGAGCGCACCGAGCATGAGCAAGTCGGCCCTCGACACAGTGTCGACAAGCGCAGCAGCATTAGCAACTGTTTGCCATAAATGTCGGTCGACAGTGAAGCGATGATACGCATTGCGTTGTGGCTTGCTGCGTACCGGTGCCCACTCGGGCAACACCTTAGTAATGAGATCACGCTGATCTATTGCTTCAAGAACCGGTATTGCACGCTCGCCTTCCAAAAGCAATGCAACGAGGTCATCGCTTGCCCCCGCAGGCCATGGGTCTGGCCACACTGGTGTTTCTTCACCTAAACGATTCAACGATGCGCGGTCGATACGAGCACCGAGTCGTGCAGCAGCCGTGGCAACGCGAAGCACCAACGTTGGGTCGGTGGCAGGGTCTGCATCGCTTTCTAAATGAATCTCACCTGCACGCATTTCTACGCCAGGAGCAATACGCCGTGGCGGTTCATTGGCATTTGCTGGAGGGTCAATACGAGCCCATGCTTCATCGGCAATCCAAGCAATTCGACGTGCGGCAGTAGACACTTCGAGCATCAAAGCATCGGCGTCACGTGAACCGATTCGTGCAGCGACGGCATCTTGGTCTTCTAGACGTAAAACATCACCAACTCGTTGTGCATTGATATGTAATGCCACACGTGATGTGAGCAATACTTCATTTGAACGTTTTAGTTCTTGCTTGTCTCCACCCGACAATGGCAAACCAGCATCAATTGCCCACAAGAGTGCATGAATATCACGCAATCCGCCAAGGCCTTCTTTGAGATTTGGCTCGAGTAAGAACGCAACTTCGCCTGCAGTGGCATGACGGTCGAGTACGCGAGCATGGAGGTCACGCAAGGAATCGCGACCACGCTTACGCCACCATGCACGCGCATCGTTAATGCACTCAGTGGCCAAGCTTTCATCGCCAGTAATGAAACGTGCTGTCACCAATGCAGTGGCAGTATCAAGGTCTGTTTCGCCGAGTTGCCGTGTCTCTTTAGGCGTGCGCACAGCATGGCCAACTTTGAGACCAAGATCCCACAACGGGTACCACAGCGCAGAAGCAAAGTCATCAACTTTCTTTACGTTCTTGTGCAAAAGCAAAAGATCGAGGTCGCTGTATGGCGCCATTTCTCCTCTGCCATAACCACCTACCGCAATGAGTGCAATATCTTTCGTGATACCAATTTTCTGAACTGCATCATTGAATAAGGAGCGCAGTAACTCATCGGTGGTTTCAGAAAGCGCGGCACAGAACTGAACCCCCGAGGCGGGCTCGGTTTTACCCCACGACGAAATGAGTTCGGTGCGCTTCGCTGTGAACTCACTTGGCGACATCATGATTCGTCTAGTTTTCCCTCTTCGCGGCGCCGTTGCAACACCTTGTGCGCTTTTGCGGCACCCCAAATGACACCGGGCTCCAATAAAGACTCATGCACATCGGTCCAATGGGCAGGAGATAAGCCAAAGACATCGTCTGGCATCATTCGTGAGTCCATCTCGTCACGTGTCACGGTTGGTACACCAAATTCCTGCAAAACGCGCGTGGGGAGCGCCACCGCATTGCGCAAAACTTGTAGCGGGTTCACACGCTGCTCATCGACATCTTTGCTCAGTTCGCGGGTCAGTTCAGCGGCAACATATGCCCTGCCTTGTTCTGCGGCCAACTGAGCAGCAACAAGTAACTTTTCCTCTACCTCTAAGCGAGGAGTCCCCAGTTGCTGTACATACGTTTTCATGACACAGCGCACCAGCCACTCGTGTGTTGCGGCGTCAATGGCGGCAATGAGGTCTGCAGTTGCCGATTCAAGTGTGACTGACATTAGCGACGCTCATATACAAGAAGACCTGCAACCGTCCACACAATTTTATAATTGCGATGCAGCGCCCGCAGCGATGCACCCGACGCATCACACACAGCCGGCACCTGGTAGCGAACAACAAATCGCGGAGCATCTTCTCCTTCTAAGAAATTCCACAACTGTGCCAACCCACCCGGCATCAGACGTGCCTCATACCCCCAGAGATACGGGAAGGGCGGGTCGATATCGAGATTTCCATACAGCCCAGCACTCGCACACATTGCATAAATAGTGTCGCCAGGTTTGCGCATCACATTGAACCACGCTGCTACTCGTTCGTCTTTTGCTAAACGCGAGTCATCATGCAGTTCGCGGCCAATGAGGTTGCGCGGAATTGCCATTGCTGTAGCCGTATGAATGAGAGGGCTCGTAATGAGTGCCGCTAACAAAAGATTTCTCAGCCATTTTTTGTTGGCATATGAAATCATTGCTCCTGCAAAGGTTCCAATTGGCAGCATCATAATGATCCAATAATGACGGAAGAATTGTCCGCCCATGGCAAATGCGGCAAAAGAAATCAACAGCCACGTTGCCAAAATTGCCATGGTACGAAATGCCACCCGGCGTGCCTCAAGTACTCCCACCAGAATCACTCCCAAAAAAATGGGGATGAGCAATGGCAGAGCAATAGCCAAGGTGTGCTGGAAGCGCCCGAAATCGGCATTGACCAATGCGCTGCGCAACTCAAAGCGATACATCACAATGGCGTACCACCAGCGATACCAGCCAGTGAGTGCACCGTGAATCATCATTGCGCCAATTGATGTTGCAAAGCCGAGAAACATTGTTGGCAATGAAAGCCAACTATGCATTTTTTTCCAGCGCGACATAAGAGACATTGCGCCAACAGCAACTACCGCTGTGAAAAATGCATCGAAACCACTTTGCTTAATACCAACAGCACAACCGCCCATCACACCCGATGCGTAGAGCAGCCAAAAGCGAGGTGCTGTTCTCCCCCACACGGCTTTCATCGCCAGTGCCAGCGCCACCGCACCTACACTGCAACTCAGTAATTCTCCGTTTGCAATAAACCCTTCAAATTGTGGAACGCTGAGCAATACGCCAACTATGAGCACTGTTCCCATACGTGCTTTGTCGCCCACCAAAGTGCTCGCAATACTTCCGCAGGCAGCTGCACCAAGCAGACACGCGGCAATTGCCAAGATGCGCACACCTTCTGGAGTGCCTAAACCAATGGTGACGAGTCCGCGGTAGAGCACGAAGAGACCTTGCGGACGGTCGGCCCAAATATCTTGATAAAGGACCGCCCCCCTACTCCATGCCCGCGCCATGGCAAGCGCTCCACCTTCATCGGAAGTGATCGGCGAATAAATAAAGCGCAGCCGCATGAGAATGATGAGGGAAAAACCAGGGAGGTATGCCCACACGCGATTGAGCCATTGGTACTTCTTCAGCATGCAATTTTCAAGGCTAATCGCCGCGCAGGCTGTTTAAAGATCTTCAGTGATCTTTTGGATAAGCAAAAGTGAAGAAAGCAAGAGTTACTGCCACCCATAATGCAAGGGCAAGCCATACTCGCTGAAAAGCTGCGGCTGACCCTGCAACTCCCGCTACACCTGAGACCGCAATGACCATCGCAACACCCATCGCGCCTCCCATTTGGCGGAAGGTGAGATTCGTTCCGTTTGCGATGCCAAACTTTTCATGGTCAATGCCCATTAATGCTGCACCCGTCAAAGTTGACCATGCCAGACCCAGACCGATTCCATAGAGCACTGCAAATGGGAAATAGTGGGTGAAGTAACGCACATTCTCATCGAGAAAGACAAACAGTCCGAAGAGGCCCAAGCCGCTGAGCAACATTCCTGAGCTGATGATGCGTTTCATCCAACCCCTGTCGGAGTATCTCCCGGAAATAGTGGCTGTCAAAAAGATGATGACAGGTGTTGGCATGATGGAACACCCACTTTTCAACACCGACCAATTCCATACCGTTTGCATAAAGAGTGGAGCCGAAAACCAGAATCCTGCAACTGGCAAGTTAAAAGCAAAAGTTGCAATTGAGGCTGAAGTGAATCGTCGATGTTGAAAGAGCGAAAGATCGATGAGTGGCTCTGCGTGTTGCCGGGAGCGCAGCACGACGTAGGTAAGAAAAACGACTGCACCCATGAAACACGCGATAATTTCCGGACTCGACCAACCCCACTTATGACCTTGCAATACTCCAAGCGTTAACGATGCAAGACCAATTGTTCCCAGAGGTACCGACACCATGTCGAGGCGTGTTCCCGTACTTTGCCCTTTCGATTCGCGCAGTACTTTGCGTCCGAGAAGAACCACAATGGCTACCGCTGGAACGTTGATGAAAAAAATCCATCTCCAGCCTGCAAACTCAATAACGGCTGCGCCCAACGGCGGCCCTAAACCACCTGCAAGGGCTGCAATTGAACCCCACACTCCAATTGCCAAGCTTCTTTTTTCTGCAGGGAACTCTGGCAACGCCAGAGCAATAGAAGTAGGGATCATGAGCGCACCGCCAACGCTTTGAACGCATCGCGCAAAAATAAGAATCCCCACACCCGAGGCAAGGCCTGCACCCATACTGCCAATAGCGAACAAACTGATGCCGAAGAGGAATACCTTTTTACGCCCAAATAAATCTGCAACGCGACCTGCCAGTAATAAAAGTGAAGCAGTGCCAATGGAGTAACTCGTTAATGCCCACGCCAACGTTGTGCGCGCAACATTGGGAAAATCTCGCTCGATAGTAGGGAAGGCAACATTTAAAACAGTGGAGTCAAAGATGACGAAAAACTGACCAAATGAAGTAAGCATCAGCGCATACCAAGCACGACGCGGTATGAGCGAAGAAGGAGCGGCCCCCACCGCTGCGTTATTCATCTGTTCATCTTTGCCCATGACCTGCGCCTCAAGCGCAGTGGAGATGAGCGCTAGACCGTATGAACGAGTTCTTCTACAGGGGTGAGTACACCCGTGTAGAACTGACCAAACTCGGCATAAATGGCCGACGCTTTGTCGAAACGCATGGTGTAGACCACTTCTTTGAGATCATCAGGGTGAACAGCGAACAAGGTAACACCCCATTCGTACTCATCAAGCCCAGTAGACCCCGTCACTAATTGAGTGACGCGTGGACCAAACTTGCGCCCACTCACACCGTGCTCTTGCATGTGCGCATGACGCTCTTCGAATGGCAAGGTAAACCAGTTCTCGTCGGCATTGCGGCGTTTCGACATGGGGTAAAAGCAAAAGGCATTTTTGCCAGGCACCGGAATTTTTGGATACAAGCGCGCATCGAGCATTTCTTGTGGCACGCCAATGGCGTACTCGCTCACCTCGGTGAGAGAGACGTAGGAATCGACCACAGCGAGCCCGGCTGCTTGGATAGCCGACTGAAACGAACGCAACTCACGCATGTCGGAAGCTAAGGCCATAAAGGCCATGTCGCATTTGTGGCCAAGCATTGAAACGGTGATGACCGTGAGGCCTTTTGCTTCTGCAGCTTTGACCGCATGCACTGTTGCTTCGCGATCGAATTGGGCTTCTGGCTTGCAAAATAAATGCAGCACTCCCATTCCAATTGATGGTGACATTGGCTCGCTTGGGGTCACAGAAGTCATGAGTACAGGTTACCTGTTTGCCGCAATGATGGCTTGTGCAGCTCGATCTGCTGAGCCTGCACTTGCCCACAAAAAGAATGATGGCTCCACCAATTCCAGTTCCATTAATTGCGGTTCCCCATTGTCTTGTGGAATGAGGTCGACTCGCGCATATAACGGCATAGCCCCAAATTTGCGTTCCACAAAACTCAAGACCTGCCGTGCAGTTGCTTGTTCAGCATCAGATGCCTCGCGTTCACCCACGTCTTCTGCCGCATAGAGACCATTCGACATATCGGGGCGATGCTGCAATATTGCGCCTTTACGAAAGGCGTGGCTATACACGCCGTTCAAGTACACCAAGCCGGTTTCCCCTACTCCATCAATTCCATGCTGATATTCCTGCACCATTGCGGTGGCACCACTTGTGACGATGCGTGCAATGTGATCTGTAACCACGCTCATTTCCTGCGCCACATCGCGATACCGAAATGTGTCGTGTGAGCCCGCAGAAATGCTGGGCTTCACCACGACATCCATCACCGAGTTCGTGAAGTGAATCTCTTGAGCACTTGATACAAATTGTGTGGGCACTACCGCAATGCCGGCCCCACTGAGTTCACCAAGATATTTTTTGTCGCTGTTCCACTGCACTACTTCAAGTGAGTTGCACACAGTAGTGAGTTGCGACACGCGCTCAAGCCACTGCAAAAATTCATCACGGCGTAAGTGATAGTCCCACGTACTGCGTAAGACCAGCAAAGAAAATTGAGACCAGTCAACCGATTCATCATGCCAATCGACAAAATGAAACTGGGTGCCGGCTCTTTCGAGCGCGGCACCCAGCAACGGTAAATCGGAATCGAGTTCGCGTGCGACTGCGGCGGTAACGAGACCAATCACAATGCGCTACAAACTTTTATTCTCAGTAGTCTTCCATGCCTCCACCTGGCATACCAGCGGATGCTTCAGGCTTATCGGCAATGACACACTCTGTGGTGAGGAAAAGAGCAGCAATTGA
>JAURNB010000086.1 GCA_030830415.1 Acidimicrobiales bacterium
ATGGACCACGGCAATCCCGAAGTTGATGGTTATGACGTGTGGTTTTGCTCCGATGAACACATCACCTTTGCCGTGAAGCGCGACGCAGCATCGCAACCCATTCCCGCACCGCTCACACTCCCCCAAGTGGGCGAACGCGTACTCATCACACCTGCGCATATTGACCCCACCATGTCGCAACACGAGCGCGCCTTTGTACACCGTGAAGGCCTAGTGGTCGACGAATGGGCTATTGACCTACGTGGTTGGTAAGCACCTTCGCTAGTTCAACAAATGCGCGTCCACGATGCGAGATTGCGTTTTTTTCTACCGCGTTCATTTCCGCAAATGTTCGTCCATCGCCATCGGCGGGAATGAAGAGTGCGTCGAAACCAAAACCACTGGTTCCTGTTTCACTAGTCGCTATGGCGCCTTCGCACACGCCTTCCACCACAATTTCATCGCCATTTGGCCACAACACCACCACCACCGTTTGAAAACGGCACGAACGCTCGGTGGTGCTTTCCAACTCAGCAAGAAGTTTTCGTTTGTTGTCGGCATCGGTTGCTTCTTCTCCGGCGTAACGCGCCGTACGCACTCCTGGCAGACCTTGAAGAGCGTCAACAAAGAGCCCCGTGTCGTCGGCGAGTGCTGCGCACCCCGTTGCATTCACAATGGCCTGTGCCTTGAGCCGCGCATTACCCACCAACGTGTCGGCGTCTTCTACAACGTCGGGAACCGCAGTGGGTCGCGGCAACAAGGAAACACCTTGCGGCATGAGTTGTTCTATTTCTGCAACTTTGCCGGGGTTTGCCGAAGCACACACCAGTTGCAGAGCCATGGTTAGCGACCCAAAGTACGAGGTGTTGGTGCTGTCGACAACACATTGCGCTGCACCGTGAAGATTTGCCCCAGACCATGTGCTGCCAAACCCAAAAGGTCATCGAGTTCACCGCGGGTGAATGCTTTACCTTCTGCAGTTCCTTGCACTTCAACGAAGCTTGGTTCACCGCCAGCAACTGGCTGCAACATCACCACGTTCATATCGACTTCAGCCGAGCTGTCTTCAACGTAAGGGAGGTCGAGAATGGGTTGACCATTGTGAATACCAACGCTGATTGCCGCACACTGCGAATGCAATGGGTGCGCTGTAATGAGTCCGTTTTGTTGCACACGCGTGAGCGCATCGTGCAAAGCAATAAACCCGCCACAAATACTTGCGGTACGGGTACCGCCATCGGCCTGCAACACATCGCAGTCGACCACTACTTGGCGCTCGCCAAGAAGTTTCATGTCGCATGCCGCACGTAACGAGCGGCCAATGAGGCGCTGAATTTCTACGGTGCGGCCACTCTGCTTGCCTTTAGCGGCTTCACGGTCGACGCGCTCTGGTGACGAACCTGGCAACATGCTGTATTCCGCAGTGACCCAGCCCTTGCCGGTTCCCTTCATCCAACGTGGAACATTTTCATCGACCGAAGCTGTGCACAACACGCGTGTGTTGCCAAAAGAAACCAAAACAGACCCGGCTGCCATCTCGGTGAAATCGCGTTGAAATGTGAGTGGCCGCAATTCATTTGCCGCGCGTCCGTCTGGTCGTGTCATGTTGTCTCCTTGTTAGTGAATGTTTATTTTACGATCCACGATTGTGCATCGCTCAGCTCTGGGCCAAAGAGTCGACGCCCTAAATGCGCAAACCATTCTGGGTCACCAGAGGAATAAAAGAAATGTTCGCCCACACGACTTGTGTCTTCTTGCAATTGGGCGACTTCAAGCATTTCTTTCACTGCAAATGCTGTTTCGTCACCCGACGACACCAACACCACATCGGGACCCATCACATCGCTAATGACACGTGCAAGATACGGGTAGTGCGTGCAACCCAAGAGCAATGAGTCGACCCCTGCATGAACAATGGGTGCAAGAAGTCGCTCGGCAAGAAGCGTGACCTCGGCCCCACTGGTTTGCCCGCGCTCAACAAACTCCACAAGCCCAGGGCACGCAGCCGACACCAGCGACACCGAAGCATCTGCTGCCCCAACGGCGTGTTCATATGCACCCGAGTCGATGGTTCCCACAGTGCCAATAACGCCCACTCGCTTGTTGCGTGTCGTTTGCACGAGCGCACTCACACCAGGTTCAATCACACTTACAACAGGAACCGGCAAAGTGTCTTTCAGTTGCTCAAGTGCCACCGACGCTGCTGTATTGCATGCCACGACAATGAGCTTCACATCGAAGTCGTTCACCAAACTGGTGGCAATTTCATGAGCAAAGCGTTGCACTTCCGCAGCAGGCTTATTGCCATAGGGGTACCTACCCGTGTCGCCAATGTAAACAAGATCTTCGTTGGGCAACAGGTCGATAACTGCGCGAGCAACCGTCAAGCCACCAAAGCCTGAGTCAAACATTCCAATTGGCTGCACCATTCCGAGAACAGGTTAGAGGCTGGCGCATACGAGTACGGTTGCATTGTGCTTGGTGCCACACTTCTCGCTCTTGGCGCCGCCATTTTGCATGCAAGCTGGAACATGGCCATTAAACAAAGTGGCGACCGATGGCTCGCATTATGGGCGCAAATGACCATTGCGGGCGTGTTATGCAGCATTTTCATTATTGCTTCTGGTGGAGTTCCCCACGAGGCATGGCTGTGGGCGTTACTCAGTGGCATCACCCATGTGGGCTATGTGTGGTTCCTCGCTCGTGCATATGACCTCGGAGATTTCTCGGTGACCTATCCCATTGCTCGCGGAAACGGAGCAGTGCTTGCCGCACTAGGAGGCGTGGTATTTCTCAACGACCACCTCAGCATTGTCAACGTGCTTGGCATTGCCATCGCCGCAGGTGGATTGTTTTTACTTGCCGGCCCGGCCGACAACAAGCACGTACTTGCCGCCTTATGTGTTTCCTTGACCATAGGCATCTATTCAACAGTTGACAGTCACGGTTCGCGTGTTACCGGCGGCAACTTGTACCCACTTACCATTTTTATGACCGGTGCATTTTTTATTTCTTTGCATGGTCTCGCAATGGGTCGCGCTCAGGAAATGAAACGTACGCTACAAACACGCTGGAGGCCGCTCACGCTGACTGCATGCGCATCAGTGCTCACGTACTGGATGGTTCTTCTCGCGGTTCAACGTGCTTCGGTTGGTTATGTCACTGCAATCAGGGAATCAAGCGTTGTACTTGCTGCGCTCTTTGGATGGAAAGTGCTCAAAGAGGGAAACGCTCGACGCCGCATCACCGCCGCCGGCGTTGTATTGCTCGGCCTCATTGTGTTGGTAGCGAGTTAGAAGTAGATAATTTTCTCGGCAGCGGCTTCAGCTGCATCGAGGTCGTCGGTGTAAGCACCGGTCGACAAGTACTTCCAGCCACCGTCACACACAATAAACACCACAACACCTTCATCAAGGTCTTGCGCCACTTTTACTGCACCAGCAAGGCTGGCTCCAGAGGACAGACCAGCAAAAATTCCTGTTTCAGCAACAAGGCGTCGCGTCCATTCAATGCTTTCGCGTGGTCGCACCACACGCTTGCGATCGAGAAGTTCAAAGCCATTCCAGTTTTCAAAAACTGGAGGAATATAGCCGTCTTCTAAGTTACGTAGACCTTCAACACGCTCACCTAGTGGCGGTTCAATAGCGATGAGTTTGATGTTCGGGTTTTTCTCCTTGAGGAATTTTCCCGTACCCATCAATGTTCCAGAAGTACCGAGACCTGCAACGAAGTGCGTAATTTCAGGGCAGTCGCGCCAAATTTCCGGGCCCGTATTTTCAAAGTGTGCCTGCGGGTTGGCATTGTTTGCGTACTGATACAAGAAGCACCACTCAGGGTGCGCTTCAGACATTTCTTGCGCACGTCGCACGGCGCCGTTTGAACCTTCTTCACCAGGAGTGAGCACAATGTCGGCGCCAAAAATTTGCAACATTTGACGACGCTCAATAGACACACTTGTTGGCATCAAAATAGTGATGGGGTAACCCTTGATTTGCGCAATAGCCGCAAGAGCAATGCCGGTGTTGCCCGACGATGGTTCCAAGATGCGCTGACCTGGCAACAATGTGCCGTCTTTTTCAGCAGCTTCAATCATCGACTTCGCAATGCGGTCTTTCACCGAACCAAAGGGGTTCTGGTTTTCCAACTTTGCCACCAAACGCACGCGCGGGTTCGGCGACAAAACGCTCACATCGACCATCGGGGTATTGCCAATGAGGTCGAGCACGCTGTCGTTCAACATGAGGGCCTCCTTTGGCAATTCGTGACTAATACTGTCGGAATTGTACTGAATTGCTCGCTCGGATGCTCAGATCAGCTCAGAGATGCTTTCTTCTTCTATCTGAGCAGGTTCGGGAGCCTCAGAATTGATGAGAAAACTCCTCACTTCGGGCACTTCCCTCTTCAGGGTCACAATCACATAGTGCCAACCAGGGTCGGGGGCCTGGGCCACATCGGTGGGGCTGGGGTACGCCTCGCTGTGGGTATGGCTATGCATCACGCCAATCACCTCATAGCCATCGTCTTCCGCTGCCATCTCGGCGCGAAAATGTTCCGTGGCATCAATGGTGTACACGCGCGCGCTGTTGGCCACATTTGTACATGGCACAAACCGAGCCACCACTCCTGTTTCGCGCACGCCCACTAACAACCCACACCTCTCGTACGGATAGCCATCGAGAGCGTGTTGTTTCATCTCTTCAATGGAATGTGCGCCAACCGTCAACATGCACTGTGACATTAGCGCCAG
>JAURNB010000087.1 GCA_030830415.1 Acidimicrobiales bacterium
CTCGTTTCGTCTCCAATTACTACATCGGAGCCTTCTTTGATGATGCCCACTTTTTCACGTGCGATATCGAACACTGTTGGCCCGGCATATTCAGTGTGATCGAGTGCGATATTGGTGATGACCGCAACATCTGCGTGCACAACATTCGTGGCATCCCAACGCCCCAACATGCCCACTTCCACCACCGCGACATCAACTGCTACATCGGCGAAGTAGCGAAGCGCAACTGCTGTGAGTATTTCAAAGAACGATGGGCGAACTCCGGCAAGCACTTCCACTTCTGCAATTGCTGCAATTTGGTCTGCAAAATCTTCGTCTGGAATGGGCTCGCCATCTACCAAAATACGTTCATTAATACGTTCCAAATGCGGGCTGGCAAAAGTTCCCACTTTGAGACCATGCGCCATGAGCAACTTGGTAATGATTTGCGACGTAGAGCCTTTGCCGTTTGTTCCCGTTACATGAACCACCTTGTAAGCGCTTTGCGGCTCGCCCAACAGGTCGGTAATGGCAGAGATTTTGGCAAGAGAAGGGTCTTCCACTCGCCCGCTACGTTCGAAACTGGAATGCTCGTCAAGATACGCGAGAGCCTCGATGTAATTCACAATTGACGCAGCCGATCTGACAATAGTTACGACGCAGCGCGACGCTGACGAGGAGCTTTACTGCTGCCACGCATCACAATGAGCGGTGCAGTTTTTTCCGTCACAGAACTTTCAGTGACAACGACTTTGGCAACATCTCCCATGCCAGGAACTTCGTACATGGTGTTGAGAAGCACGTCTTCCAAAATAGAACGAAGACCACGGGCACCGGTGCCACGAGTGAGTGCCAAGTCGGCAATAGCTCGTAACGCTGCGGGTTCAATTTCTAATTCAACATCTTCAAACCCGAAGACCTTTGCATACTGTTTCACCAATGCATTCTTGGGTTCAGTCAAAATGCTCATAAGTGCTTCATGATCGAGGCTATGTACTGCGCCAATCATGGGCAAGCGGCCAATGAACTCAGGAATCATTCCGAACTTCAACAAGTCTTCAGGCAAAACTTGTGCAAAGAGTTCGCCCGGGTCGCGCTCAGACTTTGACAGCACAGTTGCATGAAAGCCCATGCCCTTGTGCCCAATGCGCGATTCGATGATGGCGTCGAGGCCGGCAAAAGCACCGCCGCAAATAAAGAGAACATTCGTTGTGTCAATTTGAATGAACTCTTGATGCGGGTGCTTGCGGCCACCTTGTGGAGGTACCGAAGCAACAGTTCCTTCAAGAATTTTCAACAAAGCTTGCTGCACACCTTCGCCCGACACGTCGCGGGTGATGGATGGGTTTTCGCTCTTGCGCGCCACCTTGTCGATTTCATCGATATAGATAATTCCAGTTTCAGCCTTTTTGACATCGAAGTCGGCAGCCTGCAAGAGCTTGAGCAAGATGTTTTCAACGTCTTCGCCTACATAACCGGCCTCGGTGAGAGCAGTGGCATCGGCAATGGCAAAGGGAACATTGAGCATGCGCGCCAAAGTTTGCGCCAAGTGCGTTTTCCCGCAACCTGTTGGCCCGAGCATCAAAATATTGCTCTTTTGTAGTTCAACGTCGTCGCGTCGTGTAGCGGCTGAAGAAATTTGGTGCTGAATACGTCGATAGTGGTTGAACACCGCAACCGCGAGCACTTTCTTTGCTTGTTCCTGACCTACGACATACTCATCGAGAAAGGTACGAATTTCGCGAGGCGTGGGTAGTTCTTCAAAGCGGACGTCGCCAGTTTCTGCGAACTCTTCTTCAATAATTTCGTTGCAGAGTTCAATGCACTCGTCGCAAACATAAACGCCAGGGCCGGCGATGAGCTTCTTCACTTGTTTTTGCGATTTACCGCAAAACGAGCACTTCAGCAATTCTCCTGAATCACCGAATTTTGCCACGAGGCCCTCCCAATACGTTGGTCAGCGGATCGGGCCTGAGCGGTCGGTCAACTGACGGTTAGATATAACTCCATCGATAATGCCATACGCGAGTGCCTCTTGTGCTTCCATTACGAAGTCACGGTCGGTATCGGCATGAATTCTTTCAATGGGTTGCCCCGTATGCCCGGCCAAAATTTCTTCCAAAATGTCACGCATCCGCATGATTTCACGGGCTGCGATCTCGAGATCGGTCACCTGCGAGTAGCCCACCTGTGCATATGGCTGATGCAAAAGCACTCGAGCGTGAGGCAAGGCAAGGCGCTTCCCCTTGGTTCCAGCAGCCAAGAGCACTGCGGCTGCTGAAGCTGCTTGCCCTAAGCAAATGGTGGCAATGTCGTTCTTGATGAACTGCATGGTGTCGTAAATGGCAAAAAGCGCGGTGATATCGCCACCAGGACTATTGATATAGATATTGATGTCTTTATCGGGATTTTCACTCTCGAGGTGAATGAGCTGTGCGCAAATGAGGTTGGCAATGGTGTCGTCGATGGGAGTTCCAAGGAAGATGATGTTCTCTTTGAGCAAACGGCTGTAGAGGTCGTAAACACGTTCGCCACGGCTTGTGGTTTCCGTGACGTTGGGAACGTAATAGTTCGTAATGCTGTTCATAGAGCCTCAGTGCTTTTTAGATGTCGTTGCTGATTCAAAAACTAGTCGTGATCGTGGTCGTGATCATGATCATGGTCGTGATCGTGGTCAGAATGTCCGAGCACGGTGTCACGATCGAGAGCATTTCCGTCGGGGTCGACCATGGTCACATTGTGCAGCAGCCAATCGAGGGCTTTTGATTTTGCAATTTGTGCCGACAAATCGGGAATTGCGTCATTCTTCTCGTAGGCCTTTCGCACCTGAGTGACTTTTTGCCCCACTTGCATCGCTACGCGCTGAAACTCGAGGTCGAGATCGTCGGAAGTGACTTCAAGACCTTCTGCCAGAGCAACTGCACGCAATGCGAGGTCGGCCTTGGC
>JAURNB010000004.1 GCA_030830415.1 Acidimicrobiales bacterium
CGTTGTGGGCGTGCGGCCATGGCGCACCATGATCACCAATGTCGATTTGTTGCTCTGTGCGCGTGCCATAACGGGTAACTCAAACTATCGTGCGGGGCAGTGGCACGCCTATCCGACACCGAATTACAGCAAATAACTGCCGAGGTAACCCAGTGCCAGCAATGCCCAAGGTTGGTCAAGTGGTGTCGCACCGTTGCAGTTGAGAAGCGCGCCGCATACCGAGACGACGAGTATTGGGGCAAACCAATTTCGGGTTTTGGCGACGAGCGCGCACGCATTGTTGTGTTGGGTTTGGCGCCGGGTGCGCACGGAGCAAATCGAACAGGGCGGGTGTTTACCGGCGATCGCAGTGGCGAGTGGTTGTTCCGTGCAATGCATCGCGCCGGGCTTGCAAACCAAGCAACTTCCGACAATCGAAAAGATGGGCTGACGTTGCGCAATGCGTGGGTCACTGTGGCTGTGAAGTGCGCGCCGCCACAAAACAAGCCAACCCCGGCCGAGCGTTTGAAATGCTCACCATTTCTGAAGCGTGAACTTGAGGCGCTAACACGAGCGAAAGTGATTGTCTGTCTTGGTGCAATTGCATTGCAGGCCGCATGCGACGAGTTGGGTGTAAAGCCAAGACCAAAGTTTGGTCACGGAGCAGTTATCGACGCAGGTAAGTACACGTTGGTGTGCAGCTATCACCCAAGCCAGCAAAATACCTTCACAGGGAAATTGACAGAAACGATGCTTGATGATGTTTTTGCAGAGGCCGTTCGGTTCGCAAAATAACTAGTGCGGCGCGGGTGTGGTGCCGTCGGCTTTTTTCTTCGGTGGTGGTACACCAACAAGTGGAGCCGGGTTGGCAGTTGCCGGCCAACGACGCCTGCTGACTGTGCTCAGTAGTTTGAGCAACTTCATTGCCGTGGCATCGGTTTCTGCAGGGCGAGCAATCACGCTGCCGTCGGCGATCATGCGATTCATCACTTCAACACCAAGGTCGGTGCGCACAACGCACAATGTCCATGCGTTGTCTTCGCCGATGCCGCCCGTTGAAATGTCGGCGTGTTCTGCTGCAAAGTCGGGGCACGTCTTGCAACCCTCGCGAGTCCATTGATGGCATTCTTTCAAATCAATTTCGTGGAACGAGCCGTCCTTCATCCAGATTTGGAACGCACCCTTAATGTTCATTTTGACCATCTCTTCTTTTTTCAGGCCGTACTTGGCCAAGAAGAGTTCTTCAAAAATCGCATCATCAAATGTTTTTGAGCACAACAAACCAATGTTGAACAAAAATGGCTTACCAATTTTTCCAACTTTGCGCTTCCACATAATTGGGAGCACAGATGATTGACAGCTCATGCCAACAAGTGCAAGCCGGCTGAGGCCTTCTTCTTGCGCTTGTTTCATGGCCAACGTGTTTGCCGAGTAGGTGTAGCGGCTGCCAGCTGCGCGCAACACGTCTTCTGGTGTGCGGGCAATGCCGGGCAGTGCCTTCCAAGATGTGCCGTCGCCTTCGAGGAAGCTGGTGAGAGCGGCGTCAATGTAGTCGTGCTTCATCAACCAGATGAGCATGGCGCTCACGAAACCGCCATCTTGGCCAAGTTCGTGCACCTTGTCGTCGGCTGCACGGACAAGTAACAGTTGCTTGTACTGGCCATACATTTCCGAATCTTCACGGGTTTTACCAAACAGGTGCATGTCTGCATCTGGCTCCCACGTGCGAAAGCGTGGGCAGGCACGGGTGCAACTGGTGCAACCTTTTTCGCCGTGACCACAGTTGTCGAGACCAAGATCTTCTTCTAGGTGAAAAGGCTTGTAGTTGCCCTCTTCGTGCTTGTAGCCGATTACTTCGTGGGGGCATGCGATTACGCAGCCAGCACAACCTGTGCACAGCCCAGTGTTAATGACTTCTTCGTACAGTTCTTTCCACTGGTGGGTCCAACGTTCGGTTGCTGCCGGTGCGGTTTCGGTAATTGTCACGACCCGACTCTATGCGATGGTGGCTACCAGGGGCTAGCGAAGCTGGTGCTGAATGCGCTCGAGTGCTGTCGCGGCCAACTTTCGACCATGGCGATCGGAGACCTCAAACTCGTTGCGAGCCAAGTCATTTTCGGTCACGATTTTTGCGTGATGAATGGCTACGCCACTTTTTGCAAGGACACCTGTGATGTCGCGCAGTAAACCCTTACGGTCGGGGCCTTCAACTCGAATGATCGAATGCCATGGGTGGGCGCTGTTGTCTGTGGTCGCGGAGAGCCCGTAGGGGGCAGAACCCACCACAAGTTTGCGTCGCTTCATTGCATCACTCACTGCATCCGTCACGTGTTTCGTGTTCGGTTGGTGCATGGAGCGCACGGTGAATATGTCGAGCACGGCTCCATCGGGCCACGTAGCGATGTCGGCATTGATGACGTTTAACTCGAGCGATGAGAGAGCACCAGACAGGCGTGCCAGCAGGCCGCTTCGGTCGCGGCTGGCAATATTGATGTGCCATTCATCTGCTTTTAAGCCAGGTTGAACAGCGACACGCCATTGGCCATTTCGTGGCGACGGCTCTACAAGTTGTGCATGCTCAAGCAATTGCTGCGGTGTATGTGCAAGTACGTAGCTTGCGGGCGCATGCTCCAGCCTCGACCGAACGGCTGCATCGGAAGTGAGTGCCTGCGCCGAAGAAATTTTGCTCTCGTAAGGGCTGTTGGCATTTGAATCGATCAGATCGGGGTGCGCAAGCACTTCCTGCACACCGCCAATCAGCTGAATTAGCGCAGAGTGCTGCGCATCGGTCAGTGCGTTGCGGGCGTGCACCAAATGTCGGCATTGTTCGGCAACAACAGGGCTTCCCAAGAAGTTGGCAACTTGTGAAGTGAGCCGAGACGACAATATGAATGGGTCTGTATGAACCAGTGAGCGCAACATTGCGCTGCCTTCAATGAGATGTTCGATTGCGGCAACCGTTTCTAAATCCAGATCGAGCCCACGAATGGCCGCGACTCCGTTTGCGCCGGCATCGATGATGTCTTTTGCGAACGCCGCCAAAATCAATTCGTCATTTTTCAGACTC
>JAURNB010000088.1 GCA_030830415.1 Acidimicrobiales bacterium
TACCTCTCGTCCGTCTATTCCGTATCGGCGCAAGATGAGACCTTTATATAGACGAACTTGCATAAAGACATGCGTGTCGGCACTCGGGCCGCCTGGTTCGAAGAGATTGCAGTCGTAACCCATTTTGTCCCAGAGTTTCTCTCTTCCCGGTGTGTCGGAAATGATCTGAGCCTTTCCCCAGAGAAGCAAACTGTCCCAATTGTTTTGCTCAGATACAGGAAAATGAATATTGACGTCAGCGTTGATGCTGCAATTCCTCACCTTTTGCTCATTGCTCGCCAGGAAAGTAAGAAGGTCTTCGCCGAACCAGTTGAAAGTCACTGGGGAAACAAATGGCACCAATGTTTTGGAAACCGTAGCGATAAAGGCATTACGACCAAAACGACTAGATTCATTTTTGATGTGATCAAGAGAGATTTCCGGGGTGGCTGCCATACAGCCACGTTAGACCTCCGCTACAAATCTCCGACAAACCGTGACGGCAACTAAATCACTACCATTTCATAAAGTACGAGCATTTGATGAGGAAAGAAGAAAAAGTATGAGCAAATTGTCCATCGAGACAGAAGTCGCTATTCGTAGACTTGTTGATCAATATTGCGATGGAGTGATTCGTCGTGATGCGAACATTTGGGGAGCCACATGGTCAACCGATGCGCATTGGAACCTAGGAATGGGCCGCGAAGTACTCGGCAAAACAGCAATCGTTGAACTGTGGACATCAGCAATGGGTGCATTTAATTGGACCATCCAAACCGCGGAACACTTCTCGCTCGACATCAACGAGGAACTCGGCACTGGTTCGGGTCATGTTGTCGTTCGCGAGCGATACGAACGTACCGACGGCGTTCGCGGCGATCTCTTGGCGAAATATCTCGACCAATATGTGAGAGTTGATGGCGAATGGCTCTTCGCCGAACGAATTTTGGAGATCATCGAGCGCAAATAGTCCAAATTGCTCTGAATTGACCTGAAGAGGCCCACCACTGGTGGGCCTCTTTTTTATGCCTTCAGTGATGTTTAGATGACTAACAGTGATGTTTACGTACGCAATACCACTAATAGTGGTGGTCTAAATATTTTAAGTGAGAATTTACTCAAGTTCTCTTCAGGGGTGCCGTTGTTTCTTGTGGATCACACAAGGAGCAACACATGCGTATTTCTCACACCTCAGCAATTAAGACCTTCACACTCGGTTTGGCCGCCACTATCGCGATTTCCGCCTTCGGCGTCAATGGTGCTTCGGCCGCTACATCTTCTGCAACTCCAGCTCCCGTGCGAGCCCAAAGTGTTCAATTGCCGAAATTCGGTGAGACAAGCGAGACCGTCAAATTGATGCAATCGGCTCTACTGAAGAATGGTTTCACACTTGTGGGTGGAGCAGATGGCAAGTTCAGCCCACGTACACGTGCCACTTTGCGTTCTTTCCAAAAAGTTGTGGGCTTGAAAGCAACAGGAAACCTTGATCGTAAGACTGCAAAAGTTCTCGGTCTTTTGACTCCAGCACCGGTTCCCGCTCCTGTTGTTGCACCAGCACCTGCCCCGGTAGTTGCTCCTGCGCCAGTGGCTGCTCCAGCTCCAGTGGCTACTCCAGCAGCAGTTGCAGTTGCGTTCACTCCAGAAACACTTCCAGCTATTGGTGCCAAGGGCGAACTTGTTGTTGCATTGCAAAATGCGCTCATCCTTGCTGGCATACAAGTCAAAGGTGGCGCTGATGGATTTTTCGGTAACGGAACCAAAATGGCTATCTCAACATTTCAGAAAAGCAAGAACATCGCTGCATCTGGTGCTGTCGATTCAGATACAGCAATTGAACTTGGCCTTCTCCCCCGCCCAGTTTTGGAAGTAACACTCGCAGCATTCCCCGTACAGCCAGCTTGCTACTTCATCGACACCTGGCAAGAAGCTCGTGGCGAAACACGCAAACACGAAGGTGTCGACATCATCGCAAATCGCGGCACTCCATTGCTCGCAGTAAACGATGGCATCATTACACGCACTTACGATGCTGCAAAAAGTTCGCTTTCAGGAAATGCATTGCGTCTTACCACCGCCGATGGAACATACTTCTTCTACGCTCACCTTGATTCAATTGCTCCTGGAATCGCTGTTGGAACACCTGTGAAAGCTGGTCAAGTAATTGGGTTCGTTGGCTCAACAGGTAATACCAACACACCGCACCTGCATTTTGAAGTACACCCCAAAGGTGGAGCCCCTATCAATCCATTCCCAATTGTTAAAGCAATCGATGGCTGCAAGAAGAAGTAATTACTTCTTGATCTCGTAGAACGCGTTAACAGAGTGCGAAATATCTAACTTACGAAAGGAAGTAAAGCCAGACTGTAAAGCGAAATCCTCAGCCAAAGATGCTGGAAGACCAAGCGTTCCTAACCCTTCTCCATTGTGATCCGACAAAGCAGAAGCCATGCAGGAAAGAACACTGATTCCATACATCAATGCAGCCATAGGATTCTTGCTCACATTCTCAGAGAGATTGTTCCCAGCCTTAATGTCGACAAGAAGCCATGATCCATCTTCTTTCAACATGCGGTAGATGTCCTCAATCATCTGACGTGGTTGCGTCATATCGTGAATGCAATCGAATGTGGTGATGAAATCAACTGAAGCACTGTTTGGCGAAGAGGAAGTTCGTGCGTTCAAAAAGGACACGTTGCTGAGACCTGATTGAATCAACTTTTCACTAGCTCTTGCCAAAGCGTGCTCCGAAATATCGATTCCGATAAAAGTACTATTGGGGTACTGCTTGGCCATGAGCAAAACAGCTGACCCGGCTCCGCAGCCAATGTCTACAACACTGATGCCAGCCTTTAGCTTTTCCACTACCCCCGACAGCGTTGGCAATACAAGATCAATGAGGAAGGCGTTACTCCAGGGTTCGAATGAACGTTCGATTCCCACAGCGCCATCTGGGCCATGGGCGTCGTAATCGAAACCAATTCCTGAGCGAAAGGATTCGGGCAGATCTTTCAGTCTGTCGAAGGTAGCGGGAAGTCGATGAAACATTCCCATCCCGAACGCGGGATGCTCTTCATTTGCCAACACTGCCACTGCTTCCGGAGAGAGTTTGTAAATTGTTTTCTCATCGACATGTGCGCAAGGCTCATCTGCACCATACGAGTACTCTGCGCTCACTATTCGTGCTGCCACCTGATTCGCGCACCACTCCCTAATCCATCTTTCCGACAGTTTGCTCGCTTCAGCTATCTCAGTGCTCGTTAAACCGTCAGTTGCCGCCAAGATGCGATACAGGCCCAATTGGTCGCCAATATGAATCATGCCTGCAGTGACCGCACCGGCTAATTGGGAGAAAATATTGAAGGAAAAAAGCTTCAGCGCATCGGGGTCAAGTACTTGTTCAGTTGTAGACATCTACCAATGGTAGACCTTCGCCTCCACGGCGCAGACAGATCAGACCGTTCGGTGGCTTTTCGGCAAATGTTCAACACCTGAAAGTCGTGTGAGAGAAAAGGTGACCCCATCGGTCAGAGCAAGCGGCTCTACTTCAGAAATAGATGCATGGCCAAGCACGAACCGTTCCCATTCCCAAGGAGTGGGCTCTAGACCAAGTAGATGACAAATGACAACTGAGTTTGTTCCGGCGTGAGCAACAAAGGCAATGTGTTTGTCTAGGGTCTTGCCATGCGTCCAAACGGGAAGACCGTTACTTAACTTGCCGTAGCCATTTTCGGTGAGGAAATGCGCGCAGTCGTCGTTAATGCGACGAACGAAATCGGAAACTGCTTCACCACCGTTGAGACCGCCCCAACGCTCGTGGCTAGGTCGTGAACGTTCTTCTTTGTAGGCCTCAACAGCTTTCTCAACGGGCGTTCCGTGCCATATGGGGTTGCGTATCTCTTGGAGCCAATCGGCAGTAATGCTTGTGCAACCACTTTGACGCAGCAACGGCTCGGCTGTTTGCTGAGCGCGCAGAAGAGGGCTCACATAAATTTCATCGAATCGAGTATCTGCTAGAAACGTTGCAACCATCTCAGCCTGCTCTTGTCCTTTTACGGTAAGCGGAGGATTATCTACGTTCAAACCATTTTTCACCCATTCTGGCTCTCCATGACGAATAAGGGTGATGCGCATTCGTTCATCTTAGGCGTTGAAGATCGTCCTACCTAAGTGCAAGTATGTACAAATGTCGAATCAAGTAAATGAACTCAGCGTGAACTGGGCAACCCTGTGGGAAGCACTGGCCGATGAGAGGCCTCATGACGTTGCAGTAGTTCTCGGTGATACCGAGATTCAATGGGGTCAACTCGACGAACGGTCAGCACGACTCGCCTCTGTGTTCTCGCAACGCGGTGTTGGTGAAGGTTCGAAAGTTGCACAGTTATTGTTTAATGACGCGGCATATCTTGAATCAATTTACGCACTTTTCAAACTGCGCGCGACGCCTGTCAATATCAATTATCGATATCTGCAGGGTGAGATTGCTTATATTCTCAATAACTCTGAATCAGAGGTGCTTGTATATCACGCGTCTCTAGCAGAGCGGGTGGTTGGCATGAAAGATCTTGTGCCTACTCTGAAAATTCTCATCTGTGTCAATGACGTTGGTTCCGAGTTTGTTCCAGAGGAAGGTCATCTTGATTACGAGACCGTACTGACTAGTGCAGCACCTGCTCAACGCATTGAGAGATCTGGCGAAGATCTCTTGTTCCTGTACACAGGTGGAACAACCGGAATGCCCAAAGGTGTGATGTGGCGACACGTCGATCTGTTCGGTGCTCTCGCGTTTTCCGGATATCAAGCTTTAGGGCTTCCGATACCTACCACCGTTCAGCAAGTTGGTTCTACTGCTGCCCAACTCGCATCCGATAAGAAGAGCCCCACAAACCTTTGTGCGGCTCCTTTGATGCACGGTGTTGCACTATTTCTTGCGATGTCGAGTTTTGTTCTTGGCGGAAAAGTAATTCTTCTGAATTCACGGAAGTTTGTTGCCAAAGAGCTCATCGATCTGTCAGAGAAATATTCAGTTACGCAGTTATCAATCGTGGGCGACGCTTTTGCGAAACCCATCACGCGCTATTTGCAGTCTCTTGAAGAAGAAGGAAACTCTCTTCCTCATCTCGAGAGCATCATTCGCATTACGTCATCTGGTGCAACATTCTCTGGCGAACAGAAGTCTCTACTTCAGAAATACATGCCGAATGCCACCATTATCGACATGCTGGGTGCAAGCGAAGGTGGACCCTTTGGCATCGCAATGACTGCGCCAAATGAAGACCCCATCGCGACGGCAGTTTTCATTGCACCACCTAATGCAGTTACTTTCAATGATGAAACGTGGGAGCCACTTCCCCGCGGCAGTTCCACACCTGGAGTATTGGGCGTATCAGGACCAATGCCACAGGGCTACTTCAGAGATGAAGCGAAATCTGCACAGACATTCAAAGTGATCAACGGAGTTCGCTACACCATTCCTGGCGACTACGCACTCATCAACGAACAAGGCGTCATGCAACTACTCGGCCGCGGTTCTGTATGCATTAACAGTGGTGGCGAGAAGATATACCCGGAAGAAGTAGAAGTAGCTGCTCGCTCCATTGCCGGTATCGCCGACTGCACAGTCGTAGGGGTTCCCGACGATCGTTTCGGCAATGCGGTGACCGCTGTGGTTTCGCGTCTTCCAGGTGCAACGGTTACTACTGAAGAACTGCTATCAGAAATGCGCAAAACCCTTGCCGCATACAAGTGCCCTCGACATGTTCTTTTTGTTGATGCTGTTTATAGAAGCCCTAGCGGTAAGGCCGACTACAACATCACGCGCGATATAGCGATCAACTTGTTGAAGAGTTAATCGACCTTCAGAATTCCAGCTTCGCGCGACTTAGTGGTTGCAGCTCCCATTTTTGCGCCGTCATAACCCACGCGCAAGCCTGGTGTTACTTCAATAACGATGCGATCTGGTGAGTCGAGCATCATGGCGAATTCTTTGACGCGATTTTCACCGAATTTTTCATACAGTCTTTCTGCAAGAGCTCTGTAGAACCATTTCTTTGTTTCAAGATCGTCAAGTACGCGCGCTGTTCCTTTGTAGGTAACCGTGCGGCTTCCACCCATCTCCATACCAGTTGAAGTGATGACCAATGCAACGCGCGGATCACGACGAATGGCGGGCACACGCTTGCGATGTGCGGCAGATGTCATCCAGAACTTTCCGTCGGCATAGAAGTAGCTCAGAATCGAAGCCATCGGTGAACCATCTTTAGTGGTCCAACAAAACGTCAGTTCCTTTTGTTGCGACAGCATCGTCACTTCGGTTTCAGGATCGAGACCATATACGGTCACATCTTCGTAATTGGTGATGAGTTTTTCTGTCATATTCCCTCTTGTTAATAACGGTGTAATTAAAATAGTTGAATTAAGCCTTGTCGCGTAAGTCGAAATGAGCGGCGTGTGCCGAGTGCCCTCCGTCGACCATCAGCGTGGTGCCAGTAATAAACGAGGCCGCTGGCGAGGCCAAGAAAAAGAATGCTTCGGCGAGTTCATGTGGCTGACCCCAGCGCCGCAACGGAATACGTTTCGCCATTTCATCCATTGCCCCAGGAAGGCCCTTCAGCCGTTCGGTGATTCCGGTTTCCACTGGACCAGGTGCAACACCATTGACGCGAATGCCATAGACCCCAAGGTCGACAGCAGCGGCACGCACGAGGTTGAACACGGCTGCTTTAGAAGCGTTATAGGCATAGTTGCCTGGGTCACCACGGAGTCCAGAGGTAGAGGCTGTTGCCAAAATGACCCCGGTTCCGTTCTTCTTCATCACTTCTGCTGCATGGCGGATGCCATGCACAACTCCAGTGACGTTGACGGCCATGATGCGTTCGAACTTCTCCACTGCGCCCGGATCTTCCCAAGGCAGAGTTCCGACCATTCCCGCGTTCAACACAGAAACAGAGAGTCCGCCGAAATGCTTCACAGCGGCTTCAACCAATGCTGCGTTGTGGTCTCCGGCCGACACATCGCCTGGCAGGGCGAGAAATGACTGAGCATCTGGTGACGCATCGACCCATTTCAAGCTTTCGGCAGACAGGTCATTAACAACCACCCGATAACCCCGGGAGGCGAATAACTCGGCTGTGGCGCGACCGATTCCCGAACCGGCGCCTGTAACAATTGCGACTTCGCTACGACTCATACTCTTACCCTATGCTGGGACACATAGTCATCTAGTACTGGGGGAAATCATGGATCTTGGATTGCGTGGAAAAAAGGCAATCGTTACTGGCGGCAAGCGTGGACTCGGTTTTGCAATCGCAACATTGTTGGCCAAGGAAGGCGCAGATATTGCAATTTGTGCCCGCGGAGACGTCAGTGAGTCTGTCGCTGCTCTCTCAGCCCATGGCACCAAGGTTGTAGGTGCAGGCATCGACGCTGCAAATGGCGAAGAGTACAAAGCATGGCTCAAAACTGCTAGCGAGCAACTTGGCGGTTGCGACATTTTCGTTCACAACATGTCGGGTGCTTCTGGTCGCGGTGAAGAACAATGGACCAAGAACCTCGACCTCGACGTTTTAGGACTCGTACGCGCACAAGAAGTGTTGGCACCAATCATGGAAGCTGGCGGAGGTGGATCCATCGTCTGCTTGTCCACCATTGCTGCACAGGAAGAATTTGCTGGTCCCGGAAGCTTCGGACCAATGAAGGCTGCCATGACCGCATACGCAAACAACTTGGCGCAATCACTTGCGGGCAAGAACATTCGCGTCAACATCGTCTCTCCAGGACCCGTTTACTTCGATGGTGGCAACTGGGACACCATCAAGACCCACATGGAAGACTTCTACAAGGCAACGGTTGCAAAGATGCCTATTAAGCGTCTCGGCGAGCCACAAGAAGTTGCCAACGTTGTCGCTTTCCTCGCATCACCAGCAGCGAGCTTGGTGACCGGAAGCAACGTCACCGTTGACGGCGGATACACAAAGCGCATCAAGTTCTAGACCATGAAAGCTGGTCTCGTTACAGGTCATCGCACCTTCACCATTGTTGATGTACCAGAACCAGTTGTTTCCGAGGGCAAAGCAGTAGTCCATGTCGATAGTTGCGGTATATGCGGCACCGATCTGCACGGCTTTCTTTCACATGACCCCTATAACCCAGCCATTTGTGGACACGAATTCTCTGGCACAGTTGCTGGCGTTTCAAAAGAAATTCGCCACATCAAAGAGGGCGACCGGGTTGTGTGCGGAATTGCCCCATCTTGCGGGCGCTGCCCACAGTGTTTAGGTGGTCAAAACGGCTATTGCATGTATGCGTTTTTAGGAATGATTGGTCGAGATCCACTTGCTCCACCACATGGAGGTTTTGCCCCGCGCATTGCTCTCGATGCGATGCGATTAGTGAAAACAAATGGTGCTCTCACTACGTCACAGGCATCGATTGTTGAACCTGCAACTGTTGCCTACCACGCGGTGATGCGCTCTCTGCCGCGACCCGATCAAGAAGTCGTAGTGCAAGGGTGCGGCCCCATTGGCTTACTCACGTTGCAAGCAGCCAATGCTGCAGGAGCCGGACGTGTTATCGCTATCGAGCCAAATGCACTGCGGAGAGAAAAGGCTCTCGCCGTCGGAGCACACGAAGCAATCACTCCGGAAGAAGCTAAAGAAAGGTTCGGGTCTGCGGGCGCCGATCTCATTTTTGAATGTGCTGGAATTCCACCCACTATCCAGTCGGCTGTTGACATGATTCGTAGAGGCGGAGTGGTCAACTTGGTTGGGCTAGCCAGTGGTACTGCAACTATTAATCCACATACCTGGTTACTGAAAGAAGCAACCGTCATTTCGTCTCTTGGGTATATGCATCATGAGTTTTCCGATGTGATGAACCTCATCGCTGACGGTCGCATTTTGGTTGACCCTCTGCATGACAAAACGGTCTCATTAGATGAACTGCCAGCAGCTATTGAAGCTCTCGCAGATGATCCCTCTAGCGCAGTAAAGATATTGGTCGACCCAAACGCATAGTTCAGCCACCAACGGTTGTTGAACTGACATCTACTCCACATGCGCTAAAAATCGGGCTGAAGGCCTTCTGTAGATCATCTACGTTCGTTTGAGTTTGCGACACTATCTGAGCCTTTTCGCCCAAGCATCTTGCAACTTCATTTGTTACTTCAATACCTAACGACTCCGCAATGGTTAAACCTAAAGAGACATTTTCGCTGATTACAGGCGGATCGAGGTTTGTGCGATCATTCGTTGGAGCAAGAAGTGATGTGGATGTGGGAATCACTTCGACAACGCTGTCAGGAGGGGCAACATTGTTCTTTGCCTCCTCTGTGCAATTTTTCAATAGGTATTCAGAAATACGAGCAATGTGTCGTGTTGTTGTAATCGATGAATATTCCATAAGCACTTCATCGATTAACTGATTGGTGGCGGCCACAGATGTGTCCCAAGAGAGGTCGCTCATCACTTCGTATAAAGATTGATTCACTCGAATCAGGTACGCAAAGTCGTTTTCTAATGAAGCTGGTCCCACCTCCTGCGCCACAGTCAATGCTTCGAGGTCATCGAGCAATTGGGACTTTAAAGAGGGACCCGTGTAGGAACCGAAAACTTGAGGCATATTTCCCACATTGCTATTAGCGACATCGAGCCGACTAGAACGCAGGCACAGTGCATTCTTTTGAATGGCACCTGCGCTACAGGCAGAAAATAATAGAGGAATCGCAAAGAGAGATATGAGAGAAAAACCCTTGCGCATCACAACAATGAGTTTATGCCCTCTATCGTTGCTGAAGGCGCTTCAAAACATCTAACGTGATGACATGTCCACTATTGACTTTGCCTCATTGCTGCTGCGCTTCGCACTCGGTGGGATGATCGTTCTGCATGGTTTGAACAAAATGAAGTCAAAAGCGAGCCTTGAAGGAACTGGTCAGTGGTTTGCTTCTATCGGCATGCGTCAGGCAAAAAAGCAGGCTCTCGCTGCTGCACTGGCTGAGACAGTCAGCGGAGTGTTGATACTTCTTGGTCTCTTTACTCCCCTTGCATGTGCAGCTCTGATTTCAACAATGATCGTTGCCATCGTCGTTTCACATCGCGCATCTGGCTTCTTTATCTTCAATGAAGGCCAAGGATGGGAATACTGTGCGTTGATTTGTGTCGCTGCTTTAGCGCTAGCAACAATGGGTGCAGGAAAATACTCCCTCGACCACGCGTTTGATCTCTTTAATGAAGGTTGGTTGCCGTTTGTTCTTTGCACAACACTGGCCATCGGTGCTTCCACCCTGCATCTGGGGCTTTTTTACCGACCAAGTTCAATCAAGTGACGAAAGAAATCACACACATGCATCGTCTATACAAGTTTTTGATCATCGTTTCTTGTTCACTCCTCGCGGCAATGTGGGTCTACGGGCTTTTCTTCGCCAGCAAAGAATCAATCAACAAAATCGGTGATGAAGCTTGGAAAGTCGAGTCAGAGAAAATATGTGCAGTTTCCGAAAAGGAACGCTTAGCACTGATAGATCTCCGCAAAGTCAAAGATTCCGGAGACAATGCGCTATCTGAACGTTCTCAAATCATTGATAAAGCAACTGATTCTTTGGAGCGAGCCGTGAACGCCTTGACTGCCCTCACCGTGGCCGACGCAAAAGGTAGGGCTTTGGTTCCTTTGTGGCTAGCCGATTACCGAACCCATATTTCTGACCGACGTGCATACTCTGACGATCTACGAAATGGCGTCAATGAACCCTTTTCAGAGACTGTGACTGAGGGGCTTCCCATCAGCGAAAAAATCGCAACCTTTGCAGCCGACAATGCGATCCCTAGTTGCGCCCCACCTATCGATCTTTCGGTATAGAAACCCAACCTTCTCCGTCGCGATACTGCTTGATGATGCGTGCTGGCGAGCCGACAGCCACGCAATAATCGGGAATCACTCCGCTCACAACCGATTGAGCACCGATCACTACATGTTCTCCAATATCTGAACCGGGAAGAATCACGCTCCCGTGCCCTATCCAACTTCCCTTTCCAATCCGAACAGCGCGTTCCGGCTGGCTTTGTTGCGATATTGGTCGGGAAACATCTTCATACCCGTGGTTTTGGTCGGTGATGTACACGTGATGCCCTGTCCATACATCGTCTTCAATCAGAATAGAAAAATGTCCGACGATTCCGCTGTTGCGCCCGATGAGACAGCGGTCTCCGATACTTACCACAGGTGAAACAACACATTCTTGGCCCGGAACCATCCCAGCTGAAAGCGCCACATGTTCACCGATCATCGTGTCGCTACCAATAGAAATGTACTGCTCATTAAAGATGGTGGTTTGCGGGAAGCAAATGACGCTTCGTTCCCCGAAGTGCGCGAACCTCTTTCCCGATGCATTTTGGGCACCAATAGCTCCGTACAACACGATTCGCTGGCGCATTGAGTGCACCACGCGATGCAAGAAGTTGTTCAATTGGAGGTTTCGCACGTGTGAAATCTACCTAATGGAAGCAGTTACGCTCTCGTTGTGAGTTCTATTGCCGTTACATGGATCGTTGGCGGGCATCCGTATGACGAGATCGCTTTCCAAGACATGCTCAACGGTTTGTCTGGAGTTGAATCGAATGTGCTGAAGTGGCCAGAAGCTGAGAAACTCTTCACCGTAGATGCCGTTGAGAAAATGCACAGTGAAGGTCGTGTACTTGCACTTTATGATCTTCCTGGAATTCGTTTTAATCGAGGAAGCGAACCCGACCTCGTTGCGCCTTCGCCAGAAATCATTCAAGCATGGCGAAGAATGACTCAGTTAGGAATTCCCATTTTGGCGATGCACCATGCCATTGCGTCATGGCCCACATGGCCCCTTTTTGCAGAGATTCTCAAGGGTCGTTTTCACTATGTTCCAGCAAAACTACGTGGTCAAGAATATAAAGACAGCGGTTGGGCGAATCCGGTGCACCAAGTGTTCGATGTGCTTCTTCCTGCGCACCCCATATGCGAAGGGTTACCAAAATCATTCGAACTTACCGACGAAACATATCTCTGCCCCATTTTTGAAAATGAAGTCACAGCATTGATTTCCACACGCTCCTCACGAGAATCGTCTCATTTCTCATCTGCATATGCAGCCATTCGACGCGAAGACCAGGGCGATTGGTTCCACCAAGAAGAATCACGACTCGTTGCATGGACCCACAAATACGAAATGAGTTCTGTGGTCTACTTGCAGCCCGGAGACGGCCCGCTTGCATTTACCAATGAGCATTACCGCAAACTCATCAGCAATACCTTGTATTGGCTCAACAACGAAAGAGTGCTTACCAATGAAGAATAAAAAGTCACATCAGTTGAACGCGAAATACGACATTATCCAAGTGAGCTACAAGTACGCAATGGGGATCGACCACCGCCAATGGGATCTATATGAAACTTGCTTTACCGACCAATGTGAGTTCGACTTCTCCTCTTTTTCAGGACGACCAGTCACCACCCTCACCGCAAACCAATGGCGCACCAATGTTGAGTCGCTCAACGGCAAATTCGACGCCACTGCACACCAAATGACGAATCATGTCATTAGCAAGCAAAAGAAAAATAGTGCCACGTGCGTGACAGAACTTAGAGCACAACACTGGTTCTCGCAAGAAACGATGGTGCAACTCGGCCATGTTGGAGAAGTGAACTGGTGTGAACTTGGTGGTCACTACACCAACGATCTCGTCCGCGAGGGCAAAACCTGGAAAATTGCTCGTTGTGCTCTCACGGTTCGTTGGCGCCTAGGTAATGAGGCCATATTCGAAATGGCCCGGGGAAGAAATACTGCCGAGTAACACCTTAAACTTGACGCATGGAACTTTCTCAAGCCTTGTACACCACCCGCGCAATGCGTCGAGTGAAGCCCGATCCCATTCCCGATGAAATTCTTGCCAAGTTGCTCGACGCCGCCGTGCGTGCACCATCGGGTGGCAACACACAAAGTTGGCGCTTCCTACTTGTGTCTGACCCGGCAAAACGTATCGCCTTGCAAAAGTTGTATCGCGAAGGTCTCACCGACCTGAATGCCACTAAATACAAAGCCGTCATGGACCTCATCAAAGACGGTGACCCATCTGACCCAGAAGTCATTCAAGCCAAAAAGACAAACGCGTCTGCCGAATGGCTTGCCGACAACTTGCACCTGGTTCCCACTTTGCTCTTCGCCTGGGGCAAGCCAAATGGAGAAAGCTCCATCTACCCCGCTCTGTGGAGCCTGCAGCTCGCGGCAACCGCAGAAGGAATTGGTACCTCTCTCACCACACTGCTGTTCAAGAATCACACACAACAGGTTCTAGAGCTACTTGGAGCACCGGAACCCGGGGTGTGGGTTCCGATGGCCATGATCACTCTCGGTTACCCAACCGGTCGGTGGGGTGTTGCCCAACGTCAACCACCCCATGAGGTGACCTTCCAAGACACATGGGGAAATCCTGTTCCGTGGAGAGTTGAAAAGCCACTCTGGCAGTAGCGTTCAAACGCCAGTTATCGAGGAAAGCCATGACAACACCTACACGTAAATCTGTCACTGTTCCCATGCTTCAGGTGATGAAGTCTGCAGGGGAAAAGATCGTTATGGTCACTGCGTACGACTCAACTTTTGCGCGCATTGTTGATGATGCGGGTGTAGACGCCATTCTCGTAGGTGATTCCGTTGCAACGGTGATGCAGGGTCACACCAACACCATTCCCGTCACATTGACAGAAATGGCGTACCACACTGCACTTGTGCGTCGGGCACAACCAAAAGCGCTCGTTGTTGGCGACCTTCCCTTTGGTAGCTACCAAGTAGGTGCGGGTCAAGGTATTGAAAGCTCAATTGTTCTCATGAAGGCTGGCGCTCAATGCGTGAAGCTCGAAGGCGGGACCACGGTTGCAACAACAATTGAGGCCATTACCCGGTCCGATATCCCTGTGATGGGACACATAGGGCTCACGCCTCAAAGCGTGCATCGCATGGGCGGTCACAAAGTGCAAGGTCGCCAAGATGGTGTTGAGCCAGGCGGGCGGCAGCGCCTACTCGACGACGCACATGCAGTGGAACAAGCAGGCGCCTTCGCAATTGTGCTTGAAGGCATTCCCACTGAATTGGCTCAAGAGATCACTTCAAAAATTTCCATTCCAACAATTGGTATCGGTGCAGGTTCTTTCTGCGACGGGCAGGTTTTAGTGATGCACGATATTCTCGGTCTCTCCGAGCGCGAATTGACATTCACCAAAAAGTACATCGACATGAAGTCATTAGCGACTAGCGCATTCCAAGAATTTGCGCAAGATGTACGCAATGGTTCTTGGCCCGATGACAAGCATTCTTTCCACTGATCAATGCGCGTTTTACGGAGCATTGATGAATTGCGCTCTATAAGAGCACATTCAATAGCCAATGCTCAAAAGGTTGGATTTGTTCCAACAATGGGAGCCCTGCATCTGGGTCACGCTGAATTAATGAAAGTGGCGTCCGACCAATCTGACATCTCTATTGCTTCTATTTTCATTAACCCCAAGCAATTTAACTCTGCTTCAGATTTAGCCAATTATCCACGAACCATTGATGACGACCTCGCAATTTGCACCGAGTGCAAAGTTGATTATGTCTATTTGCCAGAAATTTCTGATGTGTACCCGGAGGGGTTCGATACATCCATTACTCCCGGTTCGCTCGGATCATTATTTGAAGGCGCTTCTCGACCCGGGCATTTTTCTGGAATGGCAACGGTTGTTGTAAAGCTGTTCAACATTGTCCAACCCGATGTTGCCTTCTTTGGGAAAAAGGATTACCAGCAGCTGGCAATTATTCGTCGGTTTGTTACAGACCTCAACTTCCCTATTCAGATTCAAGGTGTGGAAACCATTCGAGAGTTAGACGGTCTTGCGCTGTCGAGTCGCAATGCTCAACTCACCAAAGAAGAAAGAATTGAAGCGCCAAGGTTTTATGAAATTCTCAAAGTATTCAATCGCACTTTTGCAAGTACAGAAAGTCTCAATGACGCCATTGCCGCGGCTCTCAATGAGTTCCAGGGCCTAGACCACTTTCAACTCGACTATTTTGAAATTGCTGATCAAGCCACACTGCAACCATCACGTGATATCAGCAAGCCACTAGTCGCGCTCGGAGCGATATTGGGATCACAGGTACGTCTCATCGACAATCAAGAGCTGCAGTGATATGAAGTCGAATGCACCGAAATACAGCACAGAGCAACATGTAGAAACTTATAAAGAATCTTGCTCTCGGTTTTCACAAAGAATCTCTGAATTGTCCTCGCAGGAATTACTGCTTCAGATACAGAGTTGCCCCGATTGGAATATCCACGATCTGTTAAGTCATGTCACCGGGCTATGTGTGGCAATATCTCAAGGCGACTCTCCCCCAGCCGACACACAGAACTGGGTCGACCAGCAAGTAATTTCGAGAAGACCTCACGCCTCAGCACAAGTTGTTGCGGAGTGGCAACATTCTTTAGAGGCCTTTAGCGCTGTTGCAGTCTCCGATATGAGGTTGGCTATGCCACTGACCTACGACTTACTTGTGCACGAGTTCGACCTCCTTCACGCTGTGAAAAAGGCACCTATTTTAGACAACGACGATGCACTGCTTTTGGCTATGAATGTTGCTGCACTCATCCTCGACGGCGACATCTCGAAAGCTGATGTTGGCTCACTGTTGCTCATTGCGAATCAATACGAGTGGCAATGTGGGTCAGGTGATGTCATTGCCACACTCGACCTCAGCGCACTAGACAACCCTATTTTTGAACTCATCCGCCTCACTGGCAGCAGAAGATCTCACAAGCAGTTACTTGCGTATCCATGGCAAGGAGACTTTGAACGTTTGCTGCCGATGTTGTCGCACATGGAACTGCCACTCACCGACATTATTGAATAACTAGCGATGCACATCACGATCAGCTTGTGTTGTCCTGAGACGAATCGTGTGCACACCATCGCCTGAGAGCACTCCTCCACGACCCAACAACCGCCCGCCTTGCCAATTGGAAAGACCGAGCTCGGGTCGCTTCAAGGCGTATTGTCCATCCACCCAGCGCGTGAAACCATTACCTACAAAAGGAGCATTACATTCGCGCCAAATGAGGTCGTGCTCTGTTTGATCTTGCGACAAGCAAGAAACCACAAACTGAGGGCTGTGGGCGTTAAAGGCCGTGACGCAATCATGAATGTCAGTTCCGAAATAGAGCGCAAGTTCCGGTTCGTTTTCCCATTCGTATTCATGCGCATAGTCAATGTTGTCGACCCAACGAAGGTCGAGGTTCTCAGGTATCACACAACTACCCAGTCGGTGTTGAGAAGCTTTATTCACATGCACAATGGCTTGTGTATCGCGTCGCGATGCAGATGCTGAGATGCCGTTCAAAACTGCCTGAATGTTGTGCACAGACGTGTGATTGGTCATTGCGACAACATTAAGCGTGTTACACACTTTTCTATCTAGCGAATGAAGCACATGAGAGGTGACATCATCAGGATTCGCAGAATCACCCACAATCATCCAAGCCCCACCTGTGCCGTGCAGGCTCACTGCTATTCCCGACTGTCGCGCCACCGCACCGAGTTGGGCTACCGCTTGTCCGGAACCTCGGGCAATAGCTAGAGACAAGCCTGTGTGAGAAAATAGGGCCCACCCGGCGCCATGTGTTGGACTATCAATGAGCACAACGGCTTTTTCAGGCAAACCAGCAGCAACAAGAGCGGGGGTAAGCATGTATTGCGAAATGGCTCTAGCGGTTCCTAGAGCATCGCTTCCGATACGAAAAACTACTGTGTTGCCTGTTCGCAATACACCTGTTGCATCGGCAAAAACGTTTGGACGACCTTCAAACACGAAGCCAACTACGCCGAGTGGCGAGCGCACTACATCAACATTCCAGCCGTCGTGTTCAACGGTGCTCATCACGAGGTCTCGCGCAAGTTCTAATCGCGACCACATCAGCAACCCCTCAACCATATCGCTGCGCATTTTCGCGTCGATGCGAAGGCGTGTTACGGATCGACCTTTTTTTAGGGCCTTCTCAACATCTTGATCGTTGGCTACTTGCACATGGCGAAATATTTCGTCGTCTTCGAGAAAAGCAGCAAACTTTTCGTAAAACAGAGAAATCTGTTCATCACTCACTTCAGAAAGCAATGTGAAAGCATGAGATGCATCTGATACCGCCAGATGAGCGACCTGTTGATCGCTAGATGTAATGCGCAATAATTCACCAGAATTTTGTAGCGCAATCAGGGAATCGCCGGGCTGGAATGCATCGGCAAGATCTTGTGAAACGCGTACCCACCGATTTCCGCACAAAATGCGCTGGCCAACCTCGAGCGAAACTACTTTTTCCACGCCAGCGACATCTGAGTTCATATAGATGCAGATTACGACATAGTGTGGCAAACATGCAGAATTCCAGCAATATCTATTTTCGCCAGCTGTTATCTGGCCGCGACTTCGCGGTTGGTAACAGAGCTGCCCAACAGATGGTCAACTTTGTCTATTTGCTTGGAGACAAAGAAACTGGCGAATGTGTTGTTATTGACCCCGCCTATGCCGTCAACGACATCATCGCTGTAGCAGATACCGACGGGATGAAAATTTCTGGAGTACTTGCCACCCACTATCACGCCGACCACATTGGTGGATCCATTATGGGATTACGTATTGAAGGAATCGCCAAGATGCTCGAGAGTGCATCTATCCCCATTCATGTAAATGCTCATGAGTCTGAGTTCGTCATGAAAACGACCGGCATCACAAAGGCAGACCTTGTTGAACATCAAGGTGGGGACACTCTCGCAGTAGGAAACGTGGAAGTGACATTTATTCACACCCCAGGGCACACACCAGGTAGCCAGTGCTTTCTTGCCAATGGATGTCTGGTCTCAGGCGACACGCTCTTTCTCGATGGTTGTGGTCGAACAGACCTACCGGGAAGCAATCCGGAAGATATGTATGACAGTCTGCAACGGTTAGCGCAACTACCCGACCACACTGTTGTGTATCCAGGTCACCAGTATTCTGTGCCTTCCAGTTCCCCAATGGAAAATGTTCGCCAGGCAAATTACGTGTATCGCACGCGAAATAAAGAAGCATGGATGCAATGGTTTGGCGGAGTTGACAGCTAGAAGAATGCAGCGAGCGTGGTGCTCACTGCGGTCGCAAGAAGCAAAACATACATGAGGCGTCGAAATGCTTCCTGAGTTACTCGATGCCGCGCTTTACGCCCAACGACCGTACCTAAGTACATCGCTGGTAATGACAAGATCGCATACTGAAATGCCTCAATGCTCCCCTTGCGGGCGATCATCAAAACGATAAACGACGCGCAACCAGAGATGGTAAAAACATAGGCCAAGGTCGCCCTCAAGCGCCAAGGGTCTAGTTGTTTGGACTGCAACAAGAAAACCAACGGTGGGCCATTTGTAGAAACAGATGTAGCCAGCAAGCCCGAAAAAGCTCCTAAAACAATGTCAACATTTGTGTTCTCTGTTTTCAACACGAAATTTCGCATCATCAAAAACACCAAAACGACAATGACGGCCCCAATGATTACCCGCATCTGAGTTGCGCTGAATACGGAAAGAACAACAACTCCCAATGGCATGCCAATGAGAGCAGATAGTGAAATACGTCGGGCGATTGCCTGGTCAACTAACTGAAGATCTTTTTTGAGATGAACGGCATTAGTGAAGATTCCGCACAACGTTGCTATAACGACCGCATCTTGGATGTCTACAAAGATAGATAAGAGCGGCATTGCCAGCAGTGAAAAACCAAACCCAGAAATGGATTGAAGAACTGCTGCTATACAAATGATGACTGTTACTGCCAGCAGATCATTGAGCATCGTAAAACACTAGTTGATATGTCGAATGTCATGACCTGTGTACTGCGTAAAATGTGAAACACTATTCATATGAAGTCCGCAGAATTAGCCATCAACAGCGATCGAATGATGCAACGCATCTCAGCACTTGCAGACATCGGCAGCACTGGTGATGGAGGTTGCTGTCGCTTAGCTCTGACCGAGGAAGACCGTATTGGCCGAGACCTCGTTGTTTCCTGGATGAATGATCTTGGTCTTGACATTTCTATCGACGCAATAGGCAATGTGGTGGGAACATGGAATGTCGGTAGTGGCAAGCCCGTCATGACTGGTTCTCACATCGACACGGTAAGGACAGGTGGCATATACGACGGCAACTACGGCGTGATTGCCGGCCTAGAGGTGATTCAAACCTGCCAGGAATCGGGAATAACACCAGTACGACCACTGTCGGTTGCCTTCTTCACCGACGAAGAAGGCGCCCGTTTCTCCCCTGACATGCTTGGTTCATTGGTGTATGCAGGTGGTCTCGGAATTGAAGAGGCTCTCAACATTGTGGGTATTGATGGCAAACGCGTTGGAGACGAATTGCAGAACATTAGTTATGCCGGAAGCACACCGTGCCCGGGCGAGGTTCCACACGCCTTTGTTGAGATACACATTGAGCAAGGCCCCGTTTTAGAAGCAGAGGGGTTCACTCTCGGAGCCGTCACTGGGGTGCAAGGCATCTCATGGCAGGAAGTGACCATTCAAGGTCAAAGTAATCATGCAGGCACAACACCGATGAACTTGCGGCACGACCCCGCTTATGTTGCGGCCATGCTCACTGTGTATTTGCGAGAAATTGCTGAACGATTCGGAGAAGACCAAGTGTGCACAGTGGGAAAAATTGATCTACACCCCAATCTCATCAATGTGATTCCTTCTCGAGCAACACTCACTCTCGATATGCGAAATACCGACGAAGACAGCCTTGTCGACGCAGAGCGTCTACTCGACACGTTCTGTTTTCAGTTGGAACAAGATGAGGGTGTCTCCATTTCCAAAAGGACTTTGGCTCGATTTGAACCTGTGCAATTCGATGAAAGAGTGATTGAGATTGTTGAGCGTCATTGCTTATCTTCTGGCAAGCGAGTGCGCAGACTACCGTCTGGTGCTGGCCACGATGCCCAAATGCTGGCCCGCGTATGCCCATCAGCGATGATTTTCGTGCCTAGCAAAAAGGGCATCTCTCATAATCCAGCGGAACACACTGATGTCGATGATCTGGTGATCGGCGCAAATGTCCTATTGCATGTGATGCTGGAATTAGCCGATACTGTTTTCTCATGAGCAGAATCATCACGGTCGGCGCTGCGCAGCTAGGGCCCATACAAAAGGAACATACCAAGACCTCCGCCGTCGATCGCCTGATCGCGCTGATGCGTCAGGCAAGTACAAATGGTTGTGATCTTGTGGTGTTTCCCGAACTGGCTCTCACAACCTTTTTCCCGCGATGGTTTGTCGACGACATCACCGAGGCAGACCATTGGTACGAGACCTCAATGCCATCTCCAGTAACTCAGCCTCTCTTTGATGAAGCACGTCGCCTGTCTATTGGTTTTTCACTCGGTTACGCGGAACTCACACCAGACGGACACAGGTTCAACACTCAAATTTTGGTGGAGAAAGATGGTTCTGTTGTAGCGAAGTATCACAAGGTGCATATTCCTGGTCATGAACACCACGAACCCGACCGTCCCTTTCAACACGCCGAGCGCTACTACTTCGAACCGGGCCCAGAAGGCTTCGGAGTGTGGAAGGCATTTGGCGCACGCGTTGGGATGATGATTTGCAACGACAGGCGTTGGCCAGAAACGTACCGCGTGATGGGCCTAAAAGGTGTGGAAATGATCTTGTGTGGCTACAACACCCCTATCCACTATGTGCCAGACCCGAGCCAAGACATTCTCCAGGGTTTCCATAATGCCCTTGTGATGCAATCGGGGGCCTATCAAAATGGCTCTTGGGTCGTTGGAGTTGCCAAAGGCGGCGTCGAAGAGGGCGTCGATTCCCTGGGACAAACCTGCATTGTTGCCCCATCTGGGCAAATTGTGGCTCAGGCCTACACCACCGGTGACGAATTGGTCGTAGCGCGATGTGACCTCGACTGGTGCTCCCGCTACAAAGACACGCTCTTCAATTTCGATAAATACCGTCGACCCGAGGTTTATGGCTCCATTACGGCCCAAAAAGGTGTCATTTTCGAGGATTAACGCTCCCGAAACGAAATGAACTACCGCTTTCCCCCATCCTTTGACAAAATGTAAAGAACAAGGGGCGCGTATGACATCTTTACCAATCACTCCAACCGAGGCCGATTTCTGGACCACCACATCGCGTGTGCCTCTCATTGTCAATGGTGTTCAGGTCACCGTGAGCTCGCGTCACCCACATTTGTTGTCGGCTTTACGTGAAGAACTCAATGTCACGTCGGCAAAAGACGGATGTTCGCCATCGGGACAATGCGGTTGCTGCACCGTGCTCATCGATGGAAAGGCCGTCGTGAGTTGCCAACAGTCTGTTGAAAAAGTACGCGATGCAAACGTTGTAACGCTAGAGGGCATCGATGAGAGTGAAAGGAAATCCTATTCCGATGCTTTCACGGCATGCGGTGGACTCCAATGTGGTTTTTGTATTCCAGGCATTGTGGTGCGCGCAAAAGCACAAGTTGATAAAAAAGGTGCAGGTCTGAAGCGAGAAGACATGGCACGGCACCTCGGTGCACACCTGTGTCGGTGCACCGGGTACGTCAAGGTACTCGATGCAATTGAGAGTGTCGCAAAAGGAACCATTCCCCCACCGCTCATCTCTGGTGGAGTGGGAAGCAATGGCCCAAAGTACGAAGGTGAGTCGTTGACTCTCGGTGATCGCGGCTATGTCGACGACATACGCATTCCAGGAATGTTGCATGCCGCCTTACATCTCACCTCGCATGCACGTGCAAAGATCCTAAACATCAGCACAAAACGTGCGCTTGAATCTTCTGGTGTTCGCTCTGTCTTTACTGCGAGCGATATTCCTGGTGAAACTTACGTCGGCATCATTTACAAAGACTGGCCAGTCATGATCCCCGTTGGTGGTCTGACATCGTATGCCGGTGATGTTTTAGCAATTGTTGTTGCCGAGACACGTGAAGAGGCTCGTATTGCTGCTGAACTCATTGATGTTGATTACGAAGTGATGCAACCCATCACCGATCCGGCTGTTGCCATTGCATCAACTGATATCGCTGTATGGAATACCCAAAACAACATTCTGAGCACAAGTACCTACAGCCGAGGCGATACTGAGATTGGCCTAAAAACTGCAAAACATGTAGTGAGTGAAACATTCATTACGCAACGCATTGAACATGCATTCCTCGAACCGGAAAGCACTCTCGCAGTTCCCAGCCGCATGGGTAACGAACGCAAGCTTCATGTGTACTCAGGTGGTCAAGGTGTATGGGACGACAGAAACGACATCGCGCGTGTTTTGAACATTACAAATGACGTCGTCACAGTGGAACTGGTGTCAAATGGCGGAGCCTTTGGCGGCAAAGAAGACATGAGTAACCAGGCACACGCTGCACTTGCTGCATGGTTGCTAGATGTACCGGTGAAGTGCACCTTGAGCCGCGAAGAAAGTTTTCGCATGCACGCGAAACGCCACCCCATCACCATGCACTACGAAGCAGGCTGCGATGACAACGGAAAGCTCGTCGCATTACGCGTACGCGCACTCGGCGATTCAGGCGCTTATGCCAGCGTGGGAATGAAGGTAATGGAACGTATGGCAGGTCACGCCAGTGGCCCCTATTTCGTTCCCAATATTGATGTTGAGGCAATTGCGGCTCGAACGAATAACCCTGTGTGCGGAGCATTTCGCGGGTTCGGAGCGAACCAGGCGCAGTTTGCTATGGAAGGTGTTCTTGATCGTTTAGCAGCACAAGTAGGCATCTCGGGCTGGGATATTCGCAAAGCCAATGTCATTCAGCCCGGCATGGTCTGGGGTCCTGGTCAAATCATGGACGATGGTTGCCTTGGCGCAGAACTGTGTCTCGACGAAGTTCGCGATTCTTACAACACAGCCGTGAAGGAAGGAAAAGCAGTTGGCCTTGGTTTGGGGCTCAAGAACTCTGGTCTTGGCAACGGTTTCAAAGAAATCACCAAGGCAGTTGTTCGTTTTTGTTCCGACGGAACCGTTGAGGTGCGACACGGCTGGACCGAGATGGGTCAAGGCATTCACACTGTTGCCCTTCAAGTTGCCGTGGAAGAGCTGGGTATCGACCCACAACGCATCAAGGTCATTGTCGACACCACACGCGAGCTCGGACTGGGGCAAACCACTGGTTCACGCGGCACGCTCATGGGTGCAGGGGCCGTGAAGGCCGCTTGCGAAACCGCACGTGCCGCAAACTGCGCAGTTGATATCGACCACGTTGGTGAATACCGCGTCGACTGGACCACAAAGCTCGGTGAACCCGGCGTTGAAAACCCCATCATCCACTCCACCTTCGGTTACGCCGCTCAAGTTGTAGTTATGGACCGCACAACAGGAGCAATTGAACGAGTGATTGCAGCGCACGACGTGGGTCGCGCTGTTAACCCCATGTTGTGTGAAGGCCAAATTGAGGGCAGCGTGCACATGGGTCTTGGTTACGCCCTATCGGAACAGTTTCCTAGCGACCCCGATACAGCGTTCCCTACCAATACCACTTTGCGATCACTAGGAATTTTGCGCCCGAAAGACATTCCGCCTATTGAAGTCACCCTTGTTGAGTCACCACAACCCAACTCCCCGTACGGCATTAAGGGTGTCGGGGAAATTGGACTCGTTCCTACCGCCGGAGCCGTTGCTGAAGCACTACGCAACGTAGACGGTTTATGGCGCAACACGTTGCCCATGAAGCCAAAGGGGAAAGATGATGACTAACACGCGCACCACCGCAGGTCTTGTGTGCGCTCATCATCACCTCTACAGCTCTCTTGCGCGAGGTATGCCCGCACCGAAAGTTGCTCCGCATCACTTTCTTTCCGTTTTGGAGAATATTTGGTGGAAGCTAGATGCAGCACTCGACCACGACATGATCTATTGGTCCGCGGCGCTTGGTGCAGCGGAAGCTCTTTTATCGGGTACCACTGCAATCATCGACCATCATGAATCTCCCAATTGCATTGAGGGCTCTTTGGAAACCATCTATGCCGCTTGCAGCGAGGTAGGCATACGTGTTGTTCCGTGTTACGGGGTAACCGACAGGTGGAGTGACGATGGAAACTTGCAACAAGTTCACCCTTCATCAGCAATGACTCGTTCTGCTCAAATTGGCCTTGAGGAAACAGAGCAGTATTTAGCCAGCGGCAAAATCGCCATGGTTGGTGTTCACGCTGCTTTCACGTGCACCGATGAAACATTAGAAGCAGCAGCGCAACTAGCAAATGAATACAACACCGGTGTACATATTCACGTAGCTGAAGGCCCCGACGATATCGGCGCTGAGAAGCGGATTAAGCAATACGCGAACGATCAGTGGCTCATTGTTCATGGCGTGCATTTGCAAGAACCCATTGCCGGAACAATTGTGCATAATCCTCGGTCGAATATGAATAACGCTGTTGGTTATGCCCGCCCTTCGCAATGGAGCAACCGCATCGCATTAGGTTCTGATGGAATCGACAGCAACATGATGTCGGAATTTCAGATGGCATTCGTTGCTGGCCGTGCCGACAATATTTCTTTCTCACCCGAGTTGGCATGGGAATGGCTGTGGAATAGTTCGCAACTTGTGCCCGAAACGCAAAACGATGTTGTTACCTGGAATTATCCGCATATGGATAGCCCTTGGCACGTCGCCTACACCACCTCAGTACATGTCTCCGATGTGAAGGTGAATAACGAATATGTTCTACGAGAGGGAAGCCTCACCAAGGTTGAACTTGGGGAAATACGGCGTAAAGCCGAAGAACAGTCTCAACGTCTCCATCACGCACTAGCAATGTCCGCCTAGCCACGACGAAAATGAAGGAAATTCGATGAAAATACCCATGGCGCTCTATCTCCAAGATGCTCACCGCATCCGTGAAGGCATGGAATTTGCTCAATACGCCGAGTCAAAGGGCTTCGATGCGGTGTGGCAAGCCGAAAGCCGTTTGGTGCGCGAAGCCACCGTTCCCATGGCTGCATTCGCTTCTGTCACAAAGAACATCAAAGTGGGCTCCGGAGTGGTCGACTGCTGGAGCCGCAACCCTGCGCGTCTTGCGGCAACATTTTCTACGCTCGACGACTTAGCACCTGGTCGCGTCATCTTGGGCATAGGTGCATGGTGGGATCCACTCGCTGCAAAAGTAGGCATCAGCCGCCACAAGCCACTGAAAGCAATGCGTGAAATTGTGACCACAGTGAGAGCACTGCTAAACAATGAAACCGTCACATTCAATGGTGAGTTTGTTCAACTCGACGGAGTAGAACTTGATTACGTGTATCAAGAGCGCCGCCCGAAGAATGTGCCCATTTATATTGGCGCAACCGGTATGCAGATGATGGAACTCACTGGTGAAATCGGCGACGGCGTAGTTCTGAATTATCTCGTATCTCCAGAATACAACAAGCAGGCGATAGAGGCCTTGGGCAATGGTGCAGCAAAGGCCGGACGCACCCTCAACGATATTGACCGGCCACAACTCGTGGTGTGCAGTGTTCATGAAGATCGGCACACCGCACTCGATATGGCGCGCTTGATGGTGACGCAATACCTCGGACAACAGCCACACATCATGAAAGCATCAGGAGTGCCTCAAAGCCTTCTCGATAAGGTCGGAGAAGTACTTACCTGGCCAGCCACACACGAACAAGTGGTGAAAGCATCGAAACTTGTGCCCGATGAAATTGTAGAGATGCTCACCGCAAGCGGCACACCCGATGATGCACGAAAAAAGGTGAAGCACTACATCGACAATGGCTGCACCTCACCCATCTTGTATCCACTCGGAGATGTAAAGGCAATGATTGATGCTTTCGAAGGCTGGGAAGTGTCATGAGCATCTTCTCTCCGCGATCACTGCCCGAAGCATTAGAAATCGCGAACAACCACCCCACTGCACGTCTTCTTGCCGGTGGTACCGACACCATGGTGGAAATCAATTTTCGCCACTATGAGCCAACCGACATCATTTCCTTGCGTCATGTTCGGGAACTACAAACGTTTGAACAAACAGGTGAGGTTTATCGTGTGGGGTCAGCAATCCCCTACCGCGAATTTGAAAATGGCTCATACGCGCATATTTCTCAGGCGCTCAGTGAGGCTGCCCGCACTGTAGGTTCACCGCAAATTCGAGCAGCCGGAACTATTGGCGGAAACCTCGGAACATGCTCCCCTGCTGGCGACACGCTGCCAGTTCTCAGTGCGCTCGATGCACAGATAGAACTCGCTTCAGTCAACGGTACTCGCGTGCTCAGCATCCACGATTTTATGCTGGGCGTCAAGCGCAATGCGCGGGCATCGAATGAAATCATCACAGCAATCAATTTCTCCAAAATTGATGGGTACCAGGGGTACGCAAAGGTTGGCGTGCGTAACGCCATGGTCATTTCCATCGCCAGCGCTTGCCTCGTTCACGACCCGAAGAATCAGCGAGTTGCCATAGCGCTGGGTGCAGTTGGCCCCACCATCATTCGTTGTCGCGAATCGGAAGCTTGGTTGAGTGATAACACCGATCTCTCCACCAACTCACCAATCTCTGCCGACATCACCAATGAATTTGCCCGTCGAGTTTCAGCAGAAGCGCGACCCATCACCGATCATCGATCCACTGCCGAATACCGCAAGCATGCTGTTGGCGTGCTTGCTCAACGACTATTGAAACGAGCAATGCAATGAGCACCTCACCCGAAATGTATTCACTACGCGTCAACGGAACTGAACAGCACGTTAAAGATGCCTGGATTGGCGAAAGTCTGCTCTACGTATTGCGCGAGCGTCTCGGCTTCATGGGGGCCAAGGGTGCCTGCGAGCAAGGCGAATGCGGCAGTTGTACCGTCCTCATCAACAATGACGCAGTGTGTTCGTGTTTGGTCATGGCAGCAAGTGCAATCGATACCGACATCACCACGGTAGAAGGCCTAGCGACAACCGAGACTCCGAACGATATTCAACAAGCATTTGTCACCGAAGGTGCCGTGCAATGCGGATTCTGTACACCCGGGCTTATCGTGGCGGTTCATCATCTCTTAGAAACCAACTCATCACCGTCGGAAATTGAAGTGAAAGAAGCATTGTCGGGAAACATCTGTAGGTGCACTGGTTACGGTCGCATATTTTCAGCAGTACAACTCGTCATTTCCCAAAGAGAAAAGAGCGTCTCGTGACCACACGCACGACGAACAAGCAAAGAGACGTGCTCGGAGTTTCAGCACTGCGTCCGGACGGTATTGCAAAGACCCAAGGAACTTTTTCTTTCTCCTCTGACTACACAGCAGACAACATGTTGTGGGGAGCCACCCTGCGCTCGCCACATCCATACGCTCGCATCATTTCCATCGACATATCCGCAGCAATAAAAATTGATGGCGTCGAGACCATCCTTGTGTCTGGTGACGTTCCAGGAAAACTCACGTACGGTCTCATTGCTTCCGACCAGCCTGTTTTCGCTTCAGACTATGTGCGTTATATGGGTGAGCCCATCGCTGCAGTTGCTGCTGACCATCCTGAAACATGTCGCCGAGCACTCGACGCCATTGTTGTTCACTATGAAGTAATGGCGCCTCTCACCAGCATTGAAGATGCTCTGAATCCGAACACTCCAAGTATCCACCCAGATGGAAACGTATTTCGACACCAGCGCATTCTTCATGGTGATGCAAACGCCACTGGCGACATCATCGTTGAGGGCGAATACGAAATCGGTATGCAAGATCAGGCCTTTCTTGGTCTTGAAGCAGCACTCGCCTACCCCGACTCCGATGGCGCAGGCGTCGAACTTGTTGTAGCAACTCAGTGGCTTCACGAAGATCAAAATCAAATTGCCGATTGCTTGGCGATGCCGAAGGAAAAGGTACGCCTGCAATTGGGCGGAGTGGGTGGTGCCTTTGGTGCACGTGAAGACATCAGCCTCCAGGTTCACACATGTCTCTTAGCGCTACGCACGGGTCGCCCCGTGAAGATGCAATACACACGTGAAGAAAGCTTCTTTGGCCATGTGCATCGTCATCCCGGTGTGATTGCGTTGAAACATCACGTCACCAACGAAGGTCGCATCGTCAAAATTGAAGGAACAATGAAGCTAGATGGCGGCGCTTACGCGTCTACATCGTCAGCTGTTCTCATTAACGGTGTCACACATATTCAAGGGCCATACAAATGCGCTAACGCTGTGTTTGATGGCTATGCAGTGCGTACCAACAATCCACCATGTGGAGCAATGCGCGGCTTCGGAGTGGTGCAAGCCTGTTTCGCACACGAAGGCCAGATGGACAAAATTGCCAAGGCCGTTGGCAAGTCACCTGTTGAAGTGCGTCTGTTAAACGCAATGGAAAAAGGCGACACCCTCATTACAGGTCAAGCTGTAGAAAGCGTGGCTCCTGTGGCTCGTTGCATTCGCGAAACCGACGCTCTGCCCATGCCTGAACCACTTTCACATGGTTCAGAGATAATGGAATTTCCTGGAGGCTCGGGTCGAACATCAGAACTCCACAACATCAAGCGTGGTATCGGCTGGGGTGTTTCCATTAAGAACTTAATGTATAGCGAAGGTTTCGACGACAGCGCTGAAGCACGCTGCACGCTTGCCGATGGCGTAGCCACCATCAAATTTGCTACTGCCGAAGTCGGTCAAGGGTTCGTTGTGCTGGCTCAGCAAATTGCGCGAACCGTGCTGGGCGTTGACGTAGTCGTGCTCGACCGAATTGATACCGAAATAGGTTCGGCGGGTTCAACCTCGGCGTCACGGCAAACATGGATGAGCGGAGGCGCCGTCGACGGTGCGTGTCGACTCGTGCGTGAACGTCTCTTTGAACATGTAGCACACACTCATGGACTCGACCCGCTGCAGCTTGTCATTGAAGACACCGACATTGTTGACACCATGGGGCCATTACGCGTCAGTGTGAGCGAGGCCAGCAAGGGCGTAAAGATTGTCCAAACGTTCCTTCATCAGCATCGCAAAACTGAAGAACTTGACGAGAACGGTCAAGGCAATTGCCACGTCGCCTTTGCTTTCGTTGCACACCGAGCAGTAGTTGATGTTGACGTCGAACTAGGTCTGGTGAAAGTTGTGCAAATAGCCACGGCCCAAGACGTCGGTCGTTCTCTTAATCCACTCGCTCTACTCGGCCAAATTGAAGGTGGCATTGCTCAAGGTTTAGGCCTTGCAGTGATGGAAGAAATCATTGTGCAGAACGGAATTGTGAAGAACCCGAGCTTTACCGACTACCTGCTACCCACAGCACTCGATGCGCCCGATGTTCTCTTTATCCCGATTGAGGAACCAGATCCTCAGGCACCACTAGGAGCAAAGGGCGTGGGCGAACCACCATGCATTTCAGTGACACCTGCAATTGTGGCTGCCATTAGAGACGCCACAGGCGTTGATTTGAAGCGCACACCAGTGCGCCCACAAGACATTTGCCTCTAAAACGTTCTTCTTACACCGAGAAGAATTGGCGCCCGTTGTGATCGAGGGGCGCTGCAAAGTGGCGTTCACCCATTGAGGCAATGAGTGCCACGCCGCGTTCGTTGCCTAGGTCAAATGTTGCGCCAGTCAATACAGCAGTTGATGTTCCACCGATGACGTGTGCACGTACATAGTCTTTGTAGAGATCTTCAAAGGCGTAGTTCACACCCAGACGAGTAATTTCGTCGTGATACTGGTGGAGCCATTGGTCTTCATACTTGCGCCGGTCTTCAACAGTGACGCTTCCACCCAATAGGTAGGCAAGGTCGTAACCAGCTGGCCCGCGACCCACGCTTTGCCAGTCGATGACAGCAACCGCATCGTGCGAATTGAGATCTGTATCAAACATCAAGTTGTCGACGCGATAGTCGAGGTGCAACAAGGTCCATGGACTAGTAGCAAACTCTTTCACCGCTTCCCAGTAATTAACGCTGAGCCAATTTCCGAATTCCACTGCGCCTTCTGGCAATACATGCCCAAACTTTGGCTGGTACATCTCCCACAGCATCGGCCACATTGCTCCGAAGTTGACAATGCGATCGTGAATAACGCTTGGTACCCACTCCATTTCACTGGTTTCCACCTTGCCCCACCAGCTGGCGTGCAATGCAGCCAAAGAGCGAATTGCAGCTGAAGTTTGAGCAGCGTTCATTCCGTCCATTTGCACCACCATCGACAGATGTCCGAGGTCTTCCATCAAGATGACGAAATTGGCAGTTCCAGCCTCAGATGCGGTGTAATACGAGCGCGGGAGCCGAGCAGTAGTTTTCGCTGCGAGTGAATCGTAAAACTTCACTTCTGCTTCGTACATACCGAGGTCAATTCCTTGCTGACGGTTTGCGTCGGCTTGCGATGGCAGTTTGACAATGACGGAAGATGGACCCGTACCTGATGCATAA
>JAURNB010000089.1 GCA_030830415.1 Acidimicrobiales bacterium
TAGTGGTGCCAGGGGCAAAGAACTCGGTATTGAAACTGATGGCAGCCACCTTGCTAGCCGATGGTCAGTACCTGCTCACCAATGTTCCTGTGATTGAAGACGTGGCCATCATGGCCGACCTTCTCACGGCTGTTGGGCTACAGATTGAGGTGCAACCTGCGCGCGCTGGTGAAGTGGGACAGCATCTTGTTATTCGTAACACGGGCGCCATCACGCCTGTTGCGCCATTTGAACTTGCAGATCGCATTCGTGCATCGGTGAACTTGGTGGGGCCATTGCTCGGTCGTTTCGGACACATTGATATTGCATTGCCCGGTGGCGATGACTTTGGTGGACGCCCTATTGACATGCACTTGCGTGGCCTTGAAGCAATGGGTGCAGAGTTCGATATCACGTCTGATGGCATTGTGGGTCATTGCAGTGAGCTACACGGTGCAAATATTGAATTTGATTTCCCCAGTGTTGGTGCAACCGAAAACATTTTGATGGCTGCAGTAGTGGCGAATGGCGAAACAACTATTCGTAATGCTGCACGCGAGCCAGAAATAGTGGACTTGTGCACCATGTTGCGCGCCATGGGTTGCCGTATTCAAGGAATAGGCACTGCCACATTGGTGATTACAGGTGTACCGGCTGCATCTTTGCAAGCTGTTACTCATGAAGTAGTCACAGATCGCGTGCAGGCCGCTACATATATTGCAGCTGTTGGTATGTGTGGCGGTTCTATTCGAGTGCAACGCGCCAACGCTTCGCATATGGGCATGATGCTCACACGTTTCACAGACATGGGTATGCACTTCGACATTGATGACGACGGAATTACTGCCACCGCGCCAGAACAACTGACTGCAGTGAATGTTTCAACACTTCCGTACCCAGGAGTTGCAACCGATTACAAACCACTAGTAGTTGCAATGTTGTCGCTTGCATCTGGTGTGGGAATCGTGACTGAGAATTTGTATCCCGGCCGTTTTCGCTATGTAGAAGAGCTACGCAAACTAGGAGCCGACATCACCATCGATGGTCATCATGCAGTGGTGCGTGGCGTGGGGCACTTGCACGGAGCTTCAGTGATCGCACCCGACATTCGCGCTGGCGCAACGCTTGTGGTTGCTGGGCTTGCCGCATCGGGAATCACCGAAGTGAGCGATGTATTCCACATTGACCGTGGCTACGACGACCTGGTGGGCCGTTTGGCCGGCCTTGGTGCGTCCATCAGCAGAATTAGCGGTTAACCCTCATAGTGAGTCGTTAAACGGCGTCTCAGTGTCTGCACTGCGAGCCTGGCTCACGAGCCCATCAACTTCCTGGTGCTTTGCCCCGTCAGACACCTGACGCTTCGCACGGGTGTTGGCGAGGTGCAATAAGCCGAAAATCAGAAGGATGGGGACCGCGGCGTAGAGCATTTCATCCCAACCGCCTTGATGGGCGAACATATTGTCAGCGTAGGCTATGAACATGTCAATGCGTGAACAGGTGGAAGAGACAATCGAGGTCATCCGCCCGGCCCTCCAAGCAGACGGAGGAGACATCATCCTTCGTGAAGTCGACGAGGCCACAGGCGTTGTGTCTGTCACCCTTACTGGTGCGTGCACCACATGCCCTGCCTCCGACCAGACCCTCAAGGCGGGAATCGAGCGCATCATGCGCGACCGCATCGATGGAGTCACCGAGGTTGTGCAGGTCGCCTAGGTGAGCCGTCGCAATCTCAGCCCGAACGAATTATTTGATGCGGCGTGCGCGGGAGATCGTGCTGCGCTTGCACGCGTGTTGTCGCTTCTTGAGCGTGGCGATGCGGTTGCACGTGAAGTAGGGCGTCTTGCCTACAAAAAATCTGGAAACGGATACACCGTTGGAATTACCGGTGCTCCTGGCGCGGGAAAGAGCACACTCACAAGTTCGCTCATTAAGCACTTGCGCCAACAACAGTTAGAAATTGCAGTACTTGCTATTGACCCTTCATCACCGTTTACTGGTGGTGCAATTTTGGGTGACCGCGTGCGAATGCAAGACCACGCCACAGACCCAGGTGTGTTTATTCGTTCGATGGCAACACGTGGTCACTTAGGTGGATTGTCGTTGTCTACGCCCGAAGCGATTCGCATGCTCGATGCTGTGGGTCGCGAGTGGATCTTGGTAGAGACCGTGGGCGTTGGCCAAGTGGAGGTAGAGATCGCTGGCAAAGCCGACACCACTGTTGTGGTGTTGAACCCAGGTTGGGGAGACTCTGTGCAGGCCAACAAAGCAGGCCTCATGGAAATTGCCGACATCTTCGTGATTAACAAAGCAGATCGCAAAGGCGTAGAAGAAACTCGACGCGACATTGAACAAATGTTGGAGTTGAGCGACTTGCCACACGAAGCATGGCGCCCACCAATCATTGCCACTATTGGCAACACAGGTGAAGGTGTTCCGTCGTTGTGGGATGCAGTGCTTGAGCATCGTCGCGCTATTGAAACCACAGGTGAATTGAAATCGCGACGTGATTTCCGATTGCGTGAAGAATTGCGTGAGATTGTTGCGCGCCGGCTTGAACAACGCGCCCGTGAAATTTGCACAGGTGAAGTGTGGGATGGCTTGCAAACACAAGTTCTCGATAAAACGCTCGACCCATGGTCTGCAGCCGACGAAATGTTGCGAGGAGTAGGAGCCTGATATGTCAAACGAAGGATTAGTACTTGTTGATTCGCCGTTGCCTGGTGTTTTTGTACTCACACTGAACGCACCCAAAGTAAACGCACTGTCCACGGCCATGTTGTCGCGTATTCATTACTTGGCAACAGACCTCACCATCCTGAATGCACGAGCAGTTGTCATCACCGGTGGCGATCGTTTGTTTGCCGCCGGTGCAGATATTTCAGAGTTCGGCGGCCCAGAAGATGCTGCGCGTATTGGTGCTTCTTTCCATGCAGCTCTCAATGCTGTTGCTGCTTTGCCATGTTTCACCATTGCTGCTGTTAGCGGCTTTGCGTTGGGTGGCGGTTGCGAATTAGCGATGGCCTGCGACTATCGCATTGCATCAACAAAAGCAGTGTTTGGTCAGCCAGAAA
>JAURNB010000002.1 GCA_030830415.1 Acidimicrobiales bacterium
CTCAATCACAACACACGTGTTCGTGACCTCACCGAGGAAGAAGTCAACCGTATTCGTGGCTTTATCGATGCGAAATTAGTTGTAGAAGGCGACCTTCGTCGCGATGTACAACAAGACATCAGACGTAAAATTGAAATTGGTAGCTACCAAGGTATCCGCCATCGTAAAGGCCTGCCAGTACATGGTCAGCGCACACACACCAATGCGCGCACACGTAAAGGTCCTAAGAAAACAGTCGCCAATAAGAAAAAGGCAGCGAGGAAGTAATGGCTAAGCCAGCAGCAGGTGGACGTCGTCCACGTAAGCGCGAACGTAAAAACGTCTCAACAGGCGTTGTTCACATCAAGAGTTCTTTCAACAACACCATCGTGTCAATCACCGACGCGCAGGGCAATGTCATTTCATGGGCATCGTCTGGTGCAGTTGGTTTCAAAGGTTCACGTAAGTCCACTCCCTTTGCTGCGCAAATGGCTGCAGAAAAAGCTGGTAAGGCTGCAATGGAGCACGGTCTTCGTCGCGCTGAAGTACACGTAAAAGGTCCAGGTTCTGGTCGCGACACTGCGTTGCGTTCCATTCAGAACCTTGGTATTGAAGTTTCAGGAATTAAAGATGTCACCCCGGTTCCACACAATGGATGCCGTCAGCCAAAGCGTCGGAGGGCATAACTCATGGCTCGCTACACCGGACCAAAGGTGCGCATTTCGCGCCGCCTCAATGTCAACATTTTCGAAAATGAAAAGGGAAGCAAGGCGCTCGAGCGTCGTCCTTTCCCACCAGGCCAGCACGGCCGCACCCGTCGTCGTGGTGCAGGCAGCGAATACTTAGCTCAGTTGCAAGAGAAGCAAAAAGCGAAGTACATCTACGGCTTGCTTGAGCGTCAATTCCGCAAAACCTATGAAGAGGCAAACCGTCTTGCCGGACCAACTGGTGAAAACCTTTTGCGTCTGCTTGAGCAGCGCCTCGACAACATTGTGTACCGCGCAGGTTGGGCAAGTACTCGCCCGCAAGCACGTCAATTCGTCAACCACGGACTCATCAACGTCAATGGCAAGCGCGTCGACATTGCGTCATTCACAGTGAAAAAAGGCATGGTGATCAGCCTCAGTGAAAAAGCTCGCAACATGATCGTCATTCAGCACAACCTCGACGTTCTCGATCGTTCAGTCATTGGTTGGTTGGAAACTGGCGATGGTGGCAAGCAAGTAACTGTGCGCGACCTGCCACAACGCGAACACATCGATGTACCCGTCCGCGAACAACTCATCGTTGAGTTGTACTCGAAATAAATCTCAGTAATTGAAGGAGAGCATCATGCTCGTCATCCAACGTCCAACAATCGAAGCAATCGGAGAACCCGAGAACAACCGCCAGCGTTTTGCTGTGGGTCCACTCGAGCCAGGCTTCGGTCATACCATCGGCAACTCACTTCGTCGTACGCTTTTGTCGTCCATCCCAGGTGCTGCCATTACTACGGTGCGTTTCGAAGCTGCTCTTCACGAGTTCGACACCATCGAAGGCATTGCTGAAGATGTAACAGAAATCATCTTGAACTTGAAAGACATCGTTGTGGTGTCTGAAAGTGACGAGCCAGTTGTTTTGCGCCTCGATGTTAAAGGCCCAGCTGAAGTGAAGTCTGGCGACATTGTTTTGCCAACGGGTATTGAAATCTTGAACAAAGACGTTCACATTGCTTCGCTCAACGGAAAAGCACAACTCACTGTCGACCTCACCGTCGAGCGTGGTCGTGGTTATGTTTCCAGCGACCGCGACTCTGAGAACCGCGTCATCGGTGTTGTTCCCATCGATGCCATTTTCTCACCAGTACGTCGCGTGATGTTCGACATCGAGCCAACACGCGTAGAGCAGTCAACAAACTACGAGCGCCTTGTTCTCGACATTGAAACTGACGGCAGCATTGAGCCACGTGAAGCATTGTCTTCTGCTGGTGCAACCTTGCGTGCACTTGTTGACCTTGTTGCCAGCTTGTCCGATGAGCCACAGGGGCTTGAACTCGGTGAAGTTATTGGCCACAACATCGGTTCACCAGACCTCGATCTTGCAATTGAAGACCTCGATCTCTCAGAGCGTCCACGCAACTGCTTGAAGCGTGCACAGGTCAACACCATCGGCGAGCTGCTCATGAAGAGCTACGACGATCTTTTGAATATCACCAACTTTGGGCAAAAGAGCCTTGACGAAGTAATCGCCAAGCTCGACGAGCGCGGGTTGACATTGCGCCCATAAGCGCAACGTTTCCATTAACAATCATTCGGTACTAAAGGACTAGTCATGCCAGCAACACCACGTCGTTCAAAGCGCTTCGGCGGCAGCGCAGCTCATCAGCGCCTTCTTTTGGCAAACCTTGCTGCATCGCTTTTTGCAGCAGAGGGCATTGTTACTACAGAAGCTAAAGCTAAGGCATTGCGCCCTATCGCTGAGAAGCTCATCACCAAAGCAAAAAAGGCTCAAGAAGAATCACCAATGCGAGTTCACCGCATTCGTCAAATTCAGGGTTACCTCGGTGACAAAGAAATGACCAACAAGTTGGTGAATGAAGTCGCTCCTCGTTACACCCAGCGCAATGGTGGCTACACACGTATTTTGAAGCTGGGTGAGCGTCACGGTGACAATGCTCCAATGGCGCGCATTGAACTTGTGTAATGCATAAATAACCGTTTCGGTTAAAACAAACAATCATGAATACAAACACTGAGCCCGCCTTACGGCGGGCTCGTTTGTTAGTTGCGTACAACGGAGCCGCTTTCCACGGGTTTGCACTCACCCCTGGCACAGTCACCGTTGCTCAGACTTTGAACGACACCATTGAGCAAATCACCGGTAGCCCAGCTGCCGTGCTTGGTGCAGGACGAACCGACGCTGGTGTGCATGCGTGGGGCCAAGTAGTGCATGTCGATCTTGCCGACACCACAGACCTCGACCGCGTTGTTTTTAGTATGAACTCTTTGCTCGACCCCGACATTGTGATTCGCGAGTGTGAATGGGTCTCGCAAGATTTTGATGCGCGTCATTCTGCCTTATGGCGTGAGTACCGCTACACCGTTTTGAATGCTCCGGTCAACAATCCATTTCTCGCTGCAACAAGCTGGCATATTCGTCGGCCGCTTTCTATGCCTCTCATGCAATTAGCAACAGACTCACTCATTGGTCTGCACGATTTTTCTTCGTTTTGTCGACAGCCACAACAGTCGGGCGTGAACCGCAATGCTGAGGGTCCTTCAATGATGCGCCGTGTGCATCGTGCGCAGTGGCACGACGCTGGAAATGGAATTCTCACATTCGATATTCGCGCAAATGCTTTTTGTCATCAGATGGTGCGTTCAATTGTTGGCACTTTGGTTGATGTTGGTCTTGGTCGCCGTAAAGCCGGCGAGATGTCGGGTGTTTTGCGCGCAATGAGTCGTTTAAATACGCCTCATATTGCACCTCCGCAAGGGCTGTGCTTAATGGACGTCGGGTATCCATCATGACCGCGTTACGTATTCTCATTGGCTCTACACCCGTTGGTCCTTTGGGCTCTGGCATCGGTGGCGGAGTTGAACTGACATTGCACAACTTGGTTTTGGGTTTAAGTGATCGCGGTCATCGTGTTGAAGTGATGGCGCCAGAAAATTCATTGCATGTAGGGCAACATACACATCACATTGCAGGAACGCTGCAACCTCTTGGTCATCTCGCGCAACGCAATGAAGCAATTTGCATTCCACCACATTCGGTGCTGGCAAATATGTGGGCCTTTGCCCGTGAACAACAACATCGCTTCGATGTCATTGTGAATCTTGCTTACGATTGGTTGCCGCTGTACATCAGCAATACGTTCCATGTTCTATTGCACATTTAGTGTCGATGGCATCTATTACCGATGCAATGGATGACGCCATCGAAGAGCGACTGCTCAACGCGCCTTTCTCAGTGGCCATGCATAGTAAGGCACAAGCCGAGACATTTGGGTTGGGTCACCAAGCACGCGTTATTGGCAGTGGTGTTGCCGTGGAGCGTTACGACTGTGTTCAACAGGTGGCCGACAATGCTCCTTTGGGTTTCATCGGGCGTGTGTCACCAGAAAAAGGAATATTGGACCTCTTTCACATTGCGTCGGTGACGAAGCGTCATGTGAAGGTGTGGGGGCTCATGCAAGACGCTTTGTGCTGGGAAGAAGCGCGGCGGGCATACCCCACGGCCAATGTCACCTATGAAGGGTTTCTACCCACCGATCAACTGCAAGGCGAGGTGGGGCAGTGTGCGGCTGTGCTCATGACCTCAAAATGGGTCGAAGCCTTTGGCAATGTGGCCATTGAAGCAATGGCCTGCGGGGTACCTGTGGTCTCGTATCGCCGGGGTGGGCCAAGCGAGGTGATTCTCCACGGGGAAACCGGATTTCTGGTGGAACCAGACGACATCGCGGGGATGGTGGCAGCGCTCGCGGGGGTGCCCGCCCTGTCGCGCCAGAGGTGCCGAACCCATGTAGAAACGGAGTTTTCCACCAAGGCTTTCGCGGTCCGCAGTGAAATGTGGCTGCGGGAGGCCGTACGGCAGTTTCATGCGGTTTCATGAAGGCAGATTGCCGAATTGGGCTGAACGCCCCTATCCTTTAACAGCCCCGATCTGTCAGGTTCGGTGGCCATCGACAAGGCTTCTTCGAGGCTCAGAAAGAAAAACGAAGTACAACAATGCGTACATATTCTCCCAAAGCATCTGAAATCACTCGCGCTTGGCACGTCATCGACGCTGAAGGCATGGTCCTTGGTCGTATTTGCACTGAAGCTGCTCGCTTATTGCGCGGAAAGCACAAAACAACTTTCGCTCCACACATCGACACTGGCGATCACGTCATCATCATCAACGTCGACAAGGTAGTTCTTACTTCGGGTAAAGCCGACAAAGAGATGTTCTATCGCTACAGCGGCTACCCAGGTGGTCTCAAGAGCGAAAGCTATGCGCAGTTGTTGGGCCGTAAGCCTGCAGAAGCAGTTCGTTTGTCTGTCAAAGGCATGTTGCCCAAAGGCCCACTTGGCCGTCAGCAAATGACCAAGCTCAAAATCTATGCAGGTGCAGAACATCCACATACTGCACAAGCTCCTACTCCCATTGTTTTTGCACACGCAAAAGCACGTTAATTTTTCGTCCGTCTCACTCGCACTCGTATCAAAGGAATCACCGTGGCAACAAAGCCTCTCACCCAAACAACTGGTCGTCGTAAAGAAGCTGTTGCACGCGCGCGTTTGCGTTCCGGTACCGGTGTAGTAACGGTGAATGGTCGTGCATTCGAAGACTATTTCCCCATGGCAACTCAGCGCATGGTGGTTGTTGAAGCTCTTCGTGTCACCAACTCTGAAACAACCTACGATGTTGATGCAACAATGCACGGCGGTGGCGTCAATGGTCAAGCCGGTGCGTTGCGCATGGCAATTGCCCGTTCACTCATTGAACTCGATGAAGAACTTCGCCCAGCACTGAAAAAAGCAGGGCTCCTCACACGTGACTCACGCCGCAAGGAAAGCAAGAAGTACGGCCTCAAGAAGGCACGTAAAGCCCCTCAGTTCACCAAGCGCTAAAGAGCCTTGCTGCGGTTCGGCACCGACGGAGTTCGTGGCGTTGCACTTCGCGACATCACCACTCATGCCGTTCAGTTATATGCCCGCGCAGCTGCGCGTGAACTTCGTTGTTCACTTTTTGTTGTTGGCTTCGATACCCGTGAATCAAGCATTCAGCTCGCACGCGCAGTAGAGGCTGGCTTTATTGCCGAAGGCGTCGAGGTCTTGTGGGCCGGAATGTGCCCCACACCGGCGGTTGCCTTCTATGCCGAACATTGTCTGGCAGGTGCTGCGGTCATTACCGCCTCGCATAATCCCTATACAGATAATGGATTGAAGTTCTTTGGTGAGGGTGGAATCAAACTCACCGACGACCAAGAATCGCGTATTCAAAATACTTATGAAGAGCTTGTGCAAAGCGAAACAGCAGAGGTCGTCAATGCGGGTGCCGAGGAAGGCGCATTAGACCTCGATGCATATTGCGCACATGTTTGTGCATCTGTTTCAGAAGTTGCAACCGAAGTCAAACTTGTTGTTGATTGCGCCAACGGAGCCATGAGTGAAGTAGCTCCCCGAGTTTTTAAAAAGCTGGGGATGAGCCCGAGTTTTATTCACTGCTCACCCGATGGAAAAAACATTAATGAAGCTTGTGGTGCAGCCCACCCTGAGTCGTTAATACAAGAAGTAATACGCAGTAAGGCAGATCTCGGAATTGCATTTGATGGCGATGGCGACCGCATCATTGCCGTCGACGGCAATGGCGAAGTGGTGAACGGCGATCAACTCATCGCACTTTTTGCGCTACAACTCAAGGCACGTAATGCCCTTGCAAACAATGCTGTTGCGGTGACCGTGATGACCAACATGGGTTTTCATATTGCCATGAAAAATGCCGGCATTGATGTACTTGTCACTCCCGTTGGTGATCGATCAATACTGTTGGCATTGCAAGAAGCACAAGCTTGCTTGGGTGGCGAACAAAGCGGCCACATTATTTTTACGCAACATGCAACCACTGGCGACGGCTTACTTGCTGCTGTGCAACTCCTTTCCGTACTTCATTCTCGGCAACAGAATTTGCGAGCAGCAGCACAAGAGGTAATGACATCACTTCCGCAAGTGCTCATTAATGTGCCCATACAGAGGGGCATCGCACCGCAAGATCTGTTGCTCAAGAATCGTGCAGCTATTTCTGAAATAGAACAGTTGCTCGATGGCAAAGGGCGGGTGTTAGTGCGCGCGAGCGGAACCGAGCCGCTCGTGCGTGTCATGGTGGAAGCTCAAACATCGACAGAAGCCCAGGAATATGCCGAACGCATTGCCCAAATGTTGAGCCACCCTGCCTCTGGGCAAGACAGGTAAAGTACTCCTATGTGTGGAATTATCTGTGTCCTCAGCCGTAAAGGCGACCGCGCCACCCCCACACCAGATCACATTTTTCATCAGTTTCTTGAAGCTCAAACTCTGATGGAGCATGCTTCAACCGACTTCACGAGCGCAGAGCGCGCTGCCGAGGCTCTCGAAGCAGTCAATACGTTGCTCAAAGGCGACGCTGGGGTTCGTGCCATGGTGGGCAGCCCAGAGTTGGTCGA
>JAURNB010000090.1 GCA_030830415.1 Acidimicrobiales bacterium
CATGCTCACACCGCCAAGAGCAACTACGCACATGCAGATACGCAACACGGTTGGGCGCTCGCCAAAAAGCCGCGGGGCTACAAGCAACATCAGCACTGGTTGCAATGCAGAAATGAGAGTGGCGTTAGCAATTGACGTGTGTTGAAACGACATGAAAACACTCAGCATCGAGGCCGCGAAACGCACACCGGGCACAAAGCACTTTTTCACCATGTCGACAGAAAGACGACCACCCGACATATATGCCGACAAGGTCATGACAGGAACCGACAATATAAGTCGAATGGGAGTAAACGCTATGGAAGGTGCAGTAATACCGGCAACAAACAGTGGCCCCACACTCCAAGCAATAACTGCTGCGACGCAAGCGAGCAAGGCAAGTTCGTGTTGTGGCCCATCAGTTTCGTGTTGGGTCTCTTGGTGGCGAGCCACTATTTCTTACTGTCGCCAGCAAGATTCACTCGCAATACAAGAATGCCGTCTTCAATAGACACTTCTGCATCACCGATAATTGCAAAATCTTGGAAATCGGTTTGCGCTTGCGTAAGAAAGGCTTGGCGCTCTTCACCAGCTACCGGTGGCAAGGGGCGGCGCTTTACCGATGCTGCTCGCTCTTTGAAGCGTGCGATCATTTCATTGGGGTCAAATGCTGCCATGACTTCAAATTACAAGGTTTAACGCTAGAGAAGTGGATCTACTGTTTTAATTGGTGCAGGAGTTTCCCCCGCCGGCACTTCTTCTCGTTCAATGAGTCGAGGCTTTTTTTCTTTTTTCACCCGAATATCGGGAGCAACATTGACGGGTTCATGCTGCAAGGCAACGGGCAGGTCTTCTGATGTGCTGGTGGGGCGCACCATGTTGAGCAGGAATGCGCGATCGACACCTTTGCTTTTCAGGTATGCACGTTCGCTCATGATTTCCAAAGGAGCAAGTGCTTCAGGCTCTGGTCGCGAGGTGCGCCAAAACCAAATGGTGAGCCCGAAGAGACCAATACCGCCCAAAATGAGCACTGCGGAAATCACAGTGACAATTCCAACGGTTGCGAACATATGAATATGTTAGTGGAGTCGGCTAAGCAAGCCGCGAAGAGCGGCACTCACCTGATCGAACTCAATGAGAAAAGCGTCATGGCCATGTGGCGAATCGATTTCGATGTAGTCACAAGTACCACCAGTTGATTCCACAATGTCACGAATTTGCCGTTGTTGGTATGACGGATACAAAATGTCGCTCCAAATACCCACCGACACCACAGGCACTTGGATACGCGACATTGCTGCTTCTACCCCGCCACGGCCGCGACCCACATCGTGGAGATCCATTGCCTTGCCAATGATGAGATAACTATTTGCATCGAATCGACGAATGAGTTTGTCGCCGTGATGGTCGAGGTAACGCTCCACTTCGAAACGGTCCCACATGTCAATGCCGCTCTTGTCGGCGTTGCCGTCGGCAAGTTCGCGACCAAACTTTTCAGAAAAAATATTGTCGCTGCGGAAAGTGACCTGGGCAACCATGCGTGCAATGGCTAAACCTTCCCAGGGGCCTTCGCCTGGTGCCGCGTCGTAGTAGTCGCCGTTGTTCCACTGCGGGTCGAGACGTATGGCGCGTCGGCCAATGGCTCCCCAAGCAATTTGCTGTGCAGTTGCTTGCGCACATGTGGCAATGGGAACAAGCGAGCGAACACGATCGGGGAACATGATTCCCCATTCGAGAACTTGCATTCCGCCCATTGAGCCACCAATCACACTTTGCCAAACGCGAATGTTTAAGTGATCGGCTAGCCGTGCTTGCGCACGCACCATGTCGCGAATAGTGACAACTGGGAAACGTGAGCCATAAGGCAAAGCGTCGTCGGGGTGCGGTGATGCTGGGCCCGTGCTTCCTTGGCATCCGCCAAGAACATTGGTACACACCACGAACCACACATTGGTGTCGATGGCTAAACCTGGGCCAATGAGTGATTCCCACCAACCTGGAGATGGTTGACCATCGGTTGCGCGCCCAGCGGCATGGCTATCGCCTGTCCATGCATGACACAGCAACACAGCATTGCTGGCATCGCTGTTGAGCGTGCCCCAGGTTTCATAGGCAATGGTCACTTCGCTGAGCGTTGCGCCTACATCGAGTTGCACTTTGCGATCGGCTGGCAAGGTATAAAACTGACGGTTACCTGGGTGCTGAGAGGAATTCCATGCGCCAGTTGCTGGGTAGTCGCGCGCAGCGGTGTAGTAGTTGTCTCCTGGCCTCATGGTTCTCCTTTCTGCATCGGTGTACACGTATAACAAAAAACGCAACATCACGAGAAAGGGCCGTTGCCATAGGTACTTGCGTACCTACAACCACATCCCCGCTTCAGAGAAGCGAGTTGGCACCGTGGACCTACCCCGGTTGCCGGACCCCAATGGTCACTCGTGATGTATGGGTATAGGTTACCGTGACATGCCAACATTGGCGAGGATCTTTATGACAAACGCAGCTGGCTACTCGAACTACCTCACGCCACTTGCAGAAACACGCGCCACCCCTGGTACGAACTTCGGCACCTTTGCCATAGCGCCCATAGCGGCTGGCACCATTGTGGTGACCTTTGGTGGCGCCCAGATGAACCGCGTTGCCTTCGACAAGCACCCCGATGAACGGCGAATGCGTTCTTTACAAATTGAACTCGACAGCTTTCTGCTCGGGCCTGAAGTACGCCAAACAGGTGATGCAGTGAACCATTCATGCGACCCCAATTGCGGCATGGGCAATGCCACTCAACTCGTTGCCATGCGCGACATTGCCACAGGTGAAGAAATTACTTTCGACTATGCGATGTCTGACGCATCTGACTACGACGAATTCACTTGCATTTGTGCCACCGCCCACTGCCGCCGCAGCATTACATCGCTTGATTGGAAACTGCCAGAGCTTCAGCAGAGATACATCGGTTATTTTTCGCCATACATCGTACGCAAATGGAAAGCGCGCGAGAAGGCTCGGCATTTACGCAAGAGCGAGGCAGAGGAACTTTTGTTACGTTACGACGAGAACCCACGCGAGGCACTGGGCAAAGCACTACGCATCACCTCTGGTTATTCTCATTCGTCATACGAGGTGCTGTACGAATTGCTCGACCTCAAGGTCATGGGTGCACGCAACGAAGACGACGTCGTGAAATATTTCAACGAAATGCGGGTCTACCCCAAAAGTGGCTGAGTAAAAGCGAGTCGTTGATCGAAGCCCACCTCACCTGGCAAGAAACCATTGCGGTCGGGCCACAACAGCTGCACAACGGAAAAAGGTTTCGCCTTGTACCACGAAGATGCGGTTGCAAAAAGATGCCCCCACTCACTCATGTTCACAGCAATAAACCTTGCTCGCTGTTCCCCATCGAACAAGCCAAGCAGTTCGGCACCAATTTCGATGCTGTTCCCTGCTGCCACTACATCGACGACGAGATCGAACAAACCTTTGCACGCAACAGGGGTAAGGCCACACACCACGATGTTGGGGAATGTTGTTACCTCAGTGAAATTCAAAGTGTACGAATACGTAGGGAATGGTGCGCCACTCGCCGCTTTTGCTACTCCAGGTTCGACAGACTCGGTAGCCCAACCAAAGGTTTCCACCATCCACTCAATTTTCTCCATGTGAGGGATATGGAAATCTGGCAAATCACCCGTGTGGGTGTTTTTATCTGATGATGAGGCATCTTGCACGCTCACAAACTAGCGTGAAGTGCAGTGAAGGACCCCACGATTCTGCGCACCTTTCTTCGTCCGAAATGGTTACTCACTCATCTCCTTGTCATTGTTCTTGTTGTCGTCATGATGTCATTGTCGATGTGGCAATTTGGTCGCCTTGACGAGCGCAAAACCTTTAATGCAGGGTTGAAGGCCAATGCCACCCAAGCAATCACTCCTATCAAAAACCTTGCGGTCAACCTCCCCGCCGATCTCAACGACATTCAATGGCGCCGCGTGGTGGTGCGAGGCACCTTTCGCCCGGCAGCTGAAGTAACAATTGTGAATCGCAGTCAAGACGGTGCTGCAGGCGTTGATGCCGCAACTCCTCTTGATTTCACCATTGACGGAAAAAAGTACGCAGTCATCGTTGACCGCGGTTTTGTTCCGTTAGCCGCCTCGATGCCGAAGCCCCCCAGCGGAGAAGTTGAATTAGTCGGACGCATTCGACTGTCTCAAGAACGCCGCACAGGAGCCCTCAGTGACCCCACCTCCGGAGTACTCACCGAGGTGCAGCGCCTCGACGTGCAAAGGTTGAGCGAACAAACACGTCTCAATGATCAGCAAACCGTTTTGCCGTTCTATCTTGACTTGCTGGAGTCACCACAAATTACTTCAGCTCTTCCGGCGCAAGTACCAAGCCCCCGCGCCGACAACGGCTCTCACTTGTCGTACGCCATTCAATGGATCTTGTTTAGCCTCTGCGCAATTGGTGGCTGGGTTATTTTGGTGAAGCGGGCAATGCGTGCTTCAAGGCCAACTTCAGCTGCCGTTGAGTGAAGTTGCTCGCAAAAGCAATAGACAAAACGCCCGCAACCTGGAGAGCTAGTTCTCCAGACGGCGCGCCTCGAACAATTGCAATGCGTGCTTGATACTTTTTTCCATCGTGAGCGATTGCCCGTACCGCCACAGCTTCTTCTAGCCATTTATTCACGTTGGGAACAACACAAACGTCAACGTTGACTTTTCGAAGCGCCGCAGCGAATTCTTGGGCATGTGGATCATTTGCCGACAACAAAATTTCATGAGTTTCATGACCTGGCTTACGCCATTCACGGTGACGAGATTTGCTGAACAAACGAAAAACTGACATGAACTACACCTCTCAAGAATTAACTCAGTTGCTGCGCAACACCACGCGCAATACGACTCGCCACCATCATGGTAGGCAATTGCGTTGCCCCACGAGGAATATCGGGAAATACCGATGCATCGGCAACCCACAAACGTTGAGTGTTGAACACGGCTCCTGAAGTGCTCACCGCGGCATGATCTGACTCGCTTGCACCCATTGCGCAGGTCCCTGAAACGTGTGAATAGGCCCCCAGTTGACGCTGTACGAACCTCGCCATGCTCGCCTGATCATGTGCAAGGAGTTCATGGAGACGAGTTCCGGCGTTATCTACATAACACTCCACCACCAGGCCATTTTCCTTGAGTGGAGCCAGCACATCGGAAGCCAAAATAATGGCTGCCCGCATTGCTTCGGCGTCTGCATCGGTCGTTAATGATCGCAGTGATAATTCTGCTCTCTGGTCGACTTCTTTCACCGACCCTCGCGACGACACTTGTGTGACCGCCGCAACCAACTGAGCAAATTGCATTCCACTGCCATTACTTGTTGCATTCACTGGCAACAGGTGGATATTGCTCTCACCCATTGCTGAAGATGCAATCACTAACGAGGTCACCTCAGGAAGCGTTTCTTCAACACTTTGCGCCATCTGCACAATGATTGACAACGACGGATGGTCTTGGAGATTGCGACCAATGGCAGGACCAAACAGACCACTGCGCAAAAGGAGAAGTGGGGACCACACTGCTCCTGCACACATCACTACTGCATCGAACTGCTCTTCAGAGCCATCACCCAATACAAGGCCTTTTGCAACACCGCCTTCCATCAGCACGGCTTCAACAGAACACTCAGTGCGCACCTCGAGGAGAGCTGCAGTGTTTGCATCACGCAACAACGGCAGCACAAAAGCGGAAAATGTATCGAGTCGTTTGCCATCAACTAACGACAGAGCAACTGTTCCAGCACCGTCTCCACAACCCGCACCGTGCTGAACCTCGCTCGCACCCATACGCAGTGCCGCTTCAACAACCGCGCGTGAAAATCTTCCTGCCTCAACTGCTCGAGACGACCCCATGTGAAGATTCTGAAATTCTTGACGAACTGAACTCCATCCCCAGCCGGTGCACCCATAAGCGCGTTCCCATTGGTTGTAGTCATCGGGACAACCCCACGTTTGCGCCATTGCATTAATTGCAGAGCTTCCGCCCACTCCCCGTCCACGCAAATACGGCAAGGCATGATCTCCGGCATCTGTCACGAAGATGGAATGGTCGAGCAACTGAGTTTCCTTCAACGCGTCAGAAAAAGATGCAGAGCTACGGGCTGCTGCAGAGCCATCGATGCCCACACCCTGTTCAAAGAGAACAACTGAGTGCCCTGCGGTGACGAGTCGCTGTGTTGCGACGCAACCAGCTGGACCCGCCCCAACAACGGCGATGCGAGACATAGTGCCTATTTGCTGTCGGCTGGCTTCTCTGCCATACGCCGAGCGGCGTCGGCATAATGCAAAGGCGTCGGAAGCCCATGAAGAGAAGCTCCACCGTCAACACAGAGGGTTTGACCCGTGACGAAACGTGCTTCATCGCTACAAAAGAAGTAAGCAGCTTTCGCAATATCTTCACTTGCTCCCATGTGTCGCACTGGGGTGAGTTCAGTGAGCGCCTGAATGGCGTAGTCGACCTTAAACACACGAGCCGTCATAGGTGTTTCAATGAGCCCAGCTGCCACACAGTTGAACCTGACGCCTTTGGGGCCATATTCAACTGCGGCGATTTTCGTGGCGTATTCAACACCAGCTTTGGAACTTCCATATGCTGCCAAACCAATAGCGGGGCTATGCGCTGTTTGAGAAGAGATTGACAGAAATGCACCACCCCCAGAAGCAGCCATCGAGTTACCGAAATGCTGCATGCAGTAAATGGCGCCAGTGAATTGAACGGCTTGCATTGCCACAAGTTTCTCGGGAGTCAGTTCGGCAATGGGCGTGCTTTGCTCGTAACCAGCACAGTTCACAGCTATGTCGATACGTCCGAAGTCTTTCTCGACATTTTGGATGAGTGCTGCTACTTCGTCGTTGTTGGTGATGTCGCATTGGTAGCCCTTCCCACCTACTGCGCTTGCCGCTGCATTCACCACATCAATACGACGAGCCGCAATGGCGATTTGGGCTCCTTCGCGATGGAATCGTTGAACGATGGCTTCACCGAAACCTGAATGTCCGCCGATGACAACTGCAACTTTTCCTGTTAATGCACCCATTGCGCTCCTTGTGTTTTCGCATGCCGCGATGAGGCACATCATAAACCAACGAGGCAGATTGCTATTGAATACCCAACAAGTGACCAGTGTCGTTGTAGCGCACAAGCTTCCAGCGACCCGGGCGAACATGAACAATCTCCGTGACAGAAGTGTTGACCGTGTGCACTTCGAATTCGCCAGTTGGGGCTGCGCGCAATGCATACCGCAAGCAAGTGTCAATCACTCCTGCATGACATGAGATCACAATGGTTTCCCCTGGATGCGCATCGACCACACGACGCAATGCCGACCCCACACGCAGTTGGAAAGCCGCCACCGTTTCCCCGCCTGGATACGTTTCGTCATAGGGGTCGGTTTCCCAGTTGCGATGTCCAAACTTTTCCAGGAAGTCGCCATATGGCATGCCATCGCACATTGGGCCTGGGTCGTGCTCACCAAACTCGGGGTCTGTGAGGAGAGGTGGGTTGCCTATCCCGTGGGCAATCAATTGAGCGGTTTCTTGAGCACGAGCGAAATGGCTCGCAATGAACACAGTGGGAACAAGCGTGCCGGGAACTTGTTCGTTCTCGAAAGCAAATCGCTTCCCCAATGCAGCAGCCTGACGACGACCTAGTTCAGACAGACCGTTACATGTGCGGAATCCGCCAATGATTTTGTCGACAGCTACCTGTGACTCACCGTGTCGAATGAGAATGACACGCGTTGAACTCATACCAACTTCTCGACGAAGGCCTCGAGCTGGCGCAGGTTGCGGCACTCATAAACACCATCGGTATGGTTTCCGTACTCGCCAACAATGGAGTCGCCCGTATTCCAGTAGGAACGTGGCTCGGGGTTCAACCAGTACACGCTTTTGGCGTTCTTTTTGATTTCTTTTACCACCCAGCTCTGTGCCGCGTGATAGTTGTTGCGGGCATCGCCGAGCAATAGCACCGTGGTCTTGGCATTCACATCGCGGCCGTACTTTTCCCAGAACACTTCAAATGCGTGGCCATAGTC
>JAURNB010000091.1 GCA_030830415.1 Acidimicrobiales bacterium
ACTCAAGTTATTGTTCCAACCAGCAACCCTGACGTAGTACGTCGTACCGTTTGTTAAACCTGTTGCCGTGTACGACGTTGAGCCACCAGAACTCGTAAAGCTATAAGCACTCGCCCATGTTGGGTCGGTGCCCCAATACACCCGATACGTGTCACCGCCATGAGTAACAGCACCCCAGTTGAAAGTGATTTGACCATTACCCGCAGAAACAGTTCCCAACACCGGCGCCGCCGCCAAAGGAGTTACTGAACTAGAAGCACTCGACGCAGTTCCCTCACCCGCACTGTTGCTAGCTGTCACAGTAAACGTGTAAGCCACACCATTACCTAACCCTGTCACCACACAAGACAACGGCCCACTCGACCAACTACAACTCTGACCACCCGACGAAGTGACCGTGTACGAAGAAATAGTTGCCCCACCAGTAGACACAGGAGCGCTCCACGACACCGTCACCTGACCAGCACCACCAACACCCGACACACCAGTTGGCGCACCAGGCGTAGTTGCAGGAACAACGGCAGAAGACGCAGTGGAGTGCTGACCCGAACCAACCGTATTTGATGCGGTGACTCGGAAAACATAAGACGTGCCGTTGGTAAGGCCAGTCACCGTTGCAGACGTACTAGTTGACGTTCCATCGGCAAAGGTCGCCCACGTTGCGCCCGAGTTTGACGAGTACTCAACGACGTAATCGAGAATTCCCGAGCCGCCAACAGCAGATGGTGCCGACCATGTCAGAGAAACCGAGCCATTACCACTTGATCCCGAAACTGATGTTGGCATTCCGGGCACTGCCGCTGGCACTACTGCTTGCGATGCACTTGAAGGGTTTCCTTCGCCAACGCTGTTTGTTGCCGACACGGTGAAGGTGTACGACGTGCCATTGGCAAGGCCGAGAACATCACAACTCAACGGGCCACTTGCCCACATACAGGTGAACCCACCAGGGTTCGACGTTGCGGTGTAGCGCGTAATAGTTGCACCATTGCTTGCAGGTGCAACCCAGGAAATAGTTGCGAGTTCATCACCACGTTCGGCCGATACAGAAGTGGGCACACCCGGCACAGCGGCCGGCACTACCCCGGCTGACATCGCAGATGTTTCACCAAGACCCACCGCGTTCACTGCAACAATTTTGAAGTAGTACGTAGAACCATTCATGAGCCCCGTCACCGCAGCAGTCCTATTCGTAGAAACTGGTTCTGCGAACGTAACAAATGGCCCGACGGAGAACGCCGAGTACCACACTTCATAATCAGTAATTTCTGTTCCACCATTTTGAAGTGGCGCAGCCCACGACAAATTGACGCGACCATCACCCGAAGTTCCCACAACAGACATCGGAGCACTTGGTGTGGTGACCGGAATGGCAGGTGCAGAAGGTGCAGACTGTTCGCTCGTACCAGCACTATTTGTTGCCGACACGGCAAAGGTGTACGAACGACCATTCGTTAATCCGAGCACTGTGCATGAAGGCGAGGCGGCGCCGCCCGCAGGAACACTGAACGTACATGAGTGCACACCTGGCGTTGAGGTAACGAGATACGAGGTGATTGCGGCGCCACCATTGGAACTTGGCGCTGCCCAACTCACCGTTGCTTGAGCATTGCTTGCCACAACCGAAACAGATCGCGGTGCGCTTGGTGGGGAAACAGGCAAGGCATAGGTCATCACCTGACGAATACCTGTTTTTGATTGAGGCTGATACACGACAAGATGATGAGTACCTGGTTGCAACGATGCAGGAACTCTTCCCGACAAAGAGACCGACCCGGAAGCATCAGCCAATGCTGTGTCTAAGACCTCTGGTGTTGAAGCAACGATGAGCTGTACCCACTGTCGTGGAACAAGACCCGAATAACGAACCGCCACTTCATCGCCCGGCTGGAATGCCGATGACGCCCGCAATGGTTTCGCGGGATCCACAGTTGGCAATGTGTCGATATCACTCTCGCTCGGCGCAGCCGTTGGCGCCACTGGAACTGTTGTGGTGGTGGTTGGCGCAACTGTTGTTGTCGTGGTTGGAGCCATCGTTGTTGTAGGTATCGGTGCTGCGGTTGTTGTCGTTGTAGTTGGCGCCACAGTGGTCGTGGTTGTTGTTTCCACTGTTGCAGTCGACAAATCTGGCTCACCAGTGAACTCACGTGCATCTGGTGGAGGAAGACCCGCCTTCACTAACGGCGCGTCTAAAACTTCGGGCAACTGCGCACTTGTTTTTTGGTTCTCTAGTTGCCCCTGCTGACGCGTTGTGCTTTTCTCGCCATCATCGAATACCACAACGTGCTCAGTCTCTGATGGCGACACCTGAGTGAACACTTCATACTTCGCGCCCTCGGTGGCGCCATTGGCCGAACCCGTACGAACATCAATAGCTGGCGCATCTTCTGATGTTTTAAATTCCAGAGCCTCGCCCTCGTCGGTGGTGATGTTGACAGTAATTCCATCGCCCTCAGCACTCACCGTGTTGGCATTTCCAGCAGAGGAAGCAACAGAGTCTTGGTTGGAAAGAGTGAGCCCCACTTGCGGGTCGTCTACTGCAACTTGCGCATCTGAAATCTGAATTTCAACTGACGGCGACGTTGACTGTGCATCAATTTCAAAAATGGCTTGTGGAGTTACACCAACAACACGAGCCGTTGAACCAAGTCGGAGGGAAACACCCTTTCCACTCAGATTCGTAAAAACGAGGTAATCGGTAGGACCTTGCCTGTTTGCATCGGCAATATCGGGCCGAGGCGGAAGTGCAGACCGCAGTGGTCGCACCACACTCTCGCCCACCAATTCAGAACCTGCTGTCAGTTCACCATCTACAGACTGAATAGACCAGTCTGGTTTTGCCGAGCGAATGAGCAGCAACGATTTCTGCACACCAACTTTTTCTCCACAAAATGGACACGTGCCATCAATACGAGCCTGGAGAGGAGTGATGTCGATGTCGCCCGCGCCCCCCTGCCATACCTGTGGGTCAGACACCGGATCTGCTCCGGAAAATGAGAACTTCCAAGTTTCCTTTTGAAGATCAACTTCAACATGGCGATTCATTCCCGGCCAGTTCGAGTCGTACACCATGATATGCGCAATGTTCGCCGAGGGAAACTCGACAGCATAGGGAAGCACCGCATGCCCACCAGAGTCGGTGTAAACACCCAACGTAAACTTTGGTGCGCCAGTTTTAAGCGACTCCACTAGCGCAGAAACAATTTCTGACGGGCTCTTCTTCGCCCAAGTTTTTGTTGCCTCTTGAGTTTCATCAAGGAACTGCGTTGCAAATGCACGCATGATGGCATGTGTGAGTTCTTCTTGTTGTGCAAGTGTGATGGTCTTCGGCAACTCATTGCCAATGAAACGAGTAGAGGCAAGTACAGCGAGACCTTCACAGTGCCCCGACACACGAGCTTGGTTGACCATGCGAGCCCACGCGCGCGCCTCTGCAGACAATTCACATTCGCCACTTGACTGCACGCAAATATCGGGCCCCGAAGAGAACATCGTCGACATGTCATTTGCGTTAAATTCAGTTGGTGTAGCTGCAGCACCAAAGTTGGGAAAGGCAAAGCCATCTGGGTTTGGCTTTGCACCGCTATCCACTTCCCCTGCAGGTAGAGCAGCATTCTTTAGAGCTAGTGAATTATTCGATGCACCACCGCCGCCACCGCATGCAGCGAGGAGCACTGCAACCCCCAAAGCGGTCAAGCCACCCTTCACCACAGACCGAATATACATTCAGTGTAAATCTAGTAGTAAAAAGACCATATTTCAGGTCGGCGAGATCTTGAATATGTTGAAAAATAAGGCTTTCAACCACTATTGGGTGGCAATACTGGCGCGAAATTCGCCTTCAGCAATACGAGCTGCAATTTCGGGGTTTGGTTCGTTCAGGCGTTCCAGGGTCACCTCACGAATTTCACCGGTGAAGCGATACACGTGCGGGTAATTTCCTACCGGCGCGCCTGTGTCCATTCCGATGTCGAATGACTCTCCGCTCATCGAAAAAATAATGGGAACTGTGCGCTCAACGCGAACATGCGCAACTGCTTCCCCATCAACAAGTAACACGGCATCGCCACCAGCACCGAAGCCGCCGTCGTACACAAAGTCAATGACAACTTCATGCGTACCCGGTGTGAGCGGCACCGCAGAGCGTGCCACATAATGATTGTGGCCCATCCAGTTGTAGTGGTACACAGGGCAACCAGCATCGTCTAAATACAACGACCATCCCGCCATATTCCCACCTTGACATGCAATCACGCCGCGAACTCCCTCATTGCCAACCGCGATGTTTGCAGCAATACGGAAGGAACAGTTTTTTAAGTTCACTACAGAACGTTCCGGCATCCGAATGTGCGCCGAGGTGTAGGTGCATTTCTTCAAGCCACCCAAACTCTCTGGCGGCAAGACACGCATGCCCAATGAGGAAATTGGCTCGCGCAGCGGGTACACGTTGTGTTGACGTGCAACCTCATCAAACATCTCTCGCAATGCTTGTAATTTCTCTGGGTACTCAAGAGCTAGGTCGTTGCCTTGAGAAAAATCTTCTTGAATGTTGTAGAGCTCCCATTTTTCTTCTGGGCCGTTGAAGGGAAAAGAGCCGAATCTGTTCCAGGGCACTCGACCGTGGTAACACGAGGCAATCCAACCGTCGTGATACAACGCCCTATTGCCAAACATCTCAAAATATTGCGTTGTGCGCAGGCTCTTCGCCTGTGGCGCGTCGAAGGTATACAACATCGACACCCCATCGACGGGCAATTGTTCGAGACCATTCACGCATGTTGGCATTTCAATGCCTGCTGCCGCCAAAATTGTTGGCATCACATCGACCACGTGATGGAACTGAGTGCGCAAGGTGCCGGTGTCGGCAATACGGCTAGGCCAAGACAGTGCAATTGCGTTGCGAGTGCCACCAAAATGCGAAGCAACCTGTTTCATCCACTGAAATGGCGAATCGAGTGCCCACGCCCAGCCAACGTTGTAGTGGTTTTCGCATCGTGCAGTACCAAAGTCATCCATATGGTCGAGCAACCATTCAGGATCTTCAGGAATTCCATTTTGGAATGAAGGCGCACTCCATGCACCATGAATGGTTCCTTCAGCAGAAGCACCATTGTCGCCAGTGATGTAAATGAACAGCGTATTTTCCGCAATTCCGAGGTCTTCTACCGCATCAAGCAACCTGCCAATTTGTGCATCGGTATGAGCCAAGAAGCCTGCGAAGGTTTCCATCAACCTGCTAGCTACAGGTTTGTAGCGGTCGGGGTAATCGGCCCACGAAGGAATTTCTTCAGGACGTTGAGTAAGCAAAGTTTCTGGCGGAACTACACCCGACTCCAACTGCCGCGCATAAATTTCCTCGCGCAATGCGTCCCAGCCACCGTCAAATTGACCTTTAAATTTGTCAATCCACTCTTTGCCCACATGATGCGGACAATGCATCGCTCCCGTTGCTACATAGGTGAAAAAGGGCTTCTGAGGTTGCGAGCTTTTTTGCACTTGCATCCATGAAATCGCCTGATCAACGATGTCTTCGGTCATGTGGTAGTCATCACGACCTTCATAAGGC
>JAURNB010000092.1 GCA_030830415.1 Acidimicrobiales bacterium
GCCATCGACAAGATGGAAAAAGCAGTCGAACATGTACAGGGCCAATTCACCACTATCCGAACGGGGCGAGCAACCCCCTCCATCGTGGAAAAATTAGCCGTCGAGTATTACGGGGCAACGGTTCCTTTGCAGCAAATTGCTGGGTTCCAGGTTCCCGAGGCACGCATGCTGGTGGTGAAGCCACACGACCGCGGAGCCATTGCCGCTATTGAGAAGGCCATCCAGGGCTCCAACCTCGGGCTGAACCCATCTAATGATGGTGTGGTCATTCGCCTTGCATTTCCTGCACTCACCGAAGAGCGTCGCAAAGACTACGTCAAAGTGGTGAAGGCAATGGCAGAAGACGGCCGTATTGCCGTGCGCAATGTGCGCCGTGATGTGCGCAAAAATCTGGAAACTGCTGAAAAAGATCACGATATTTCTAAAGATGAACTTGAGCGTGCGGAAAAGGAATTGGAAAAATTAACGCACGATCATATTGATCTCATCGATAAGGCATTTACTCGCAAGGAACACGAACTACTAGAGGTGTAAACCAACTGCATGGGTGTTGCCCATGCATTACCCGAAAGGGAAGATATGACCGACGATTGGAAACGACGCGACGACACGGGTAACCGTGACGCAGAAGGTTACGGCACCGACTTTGGTGACGACTTCGGAACTGTTCAATTTGGCGACGAAGCCGTCGAACCAGTTCTGTCATTTGGTGACGACACCGGGCCTCTTCCACATTGGACCGAGCCACCTACTGGTGAACTTCCTAAGTTTTTGCAATCAGAACCTGCAGACGACACCGATGTGTGGTCGACATTTTCACAGCCCGCAGTACAACCCAATGCTGCCCCCGAGCCGTCGTATCGCGATGAGCCCACGCGCGAAGCACGCTATTTTGAAAACGATGCAACGCCCGTTCCTGGTGCGCGCCGTGAACCACGTCTGGTCATTGGTAGTGACCCCACCGACGAACGTGCTCGTCGACCAGAAATGCATCAGCCAACAGGTGGCAACTCTCGCCCCATCACTCGTCAAGCACCTGTAGGTCGTGGCGCTCGTCCGTCTTCGCAACGTCCGATGCCGCAACGTTCGCAGAAGTCCTCTGGTGGTATTGGTGGCCGCGATATGCCACAAGCAGTAACAGCGGGCTTGTTGCTCGCAGCTGCATTTATTGGTGCACTGGTATGGCGCCCTGCAGCAGTGATGATTTTCATTGTCGCTGCACTTGGCTTAGCCGCCGTTGAATTTTTCGACAAGGTCACCGAAAAGGGTTATCGCCCAGCAACTATTGCCGGTATTGCTGCCTGCGTAGCTGCACCACTTGCTGCGTATTGGATGGGCGATGGTGCATTGCCATTGGTATTCACTTTTGCGTTTATGGCAGCAACCATCGGCTTCATTGGTGCAAACGGTGTGCAAAGCGGACCGCTTCCCAATGTGGCCATTACCACCATGGCAGTGGTGTGGATCGGGCTTCTTGGTTCATATGCAGCGCTCATCGTGCGTTATTCAAATTCCGGCCTTGGCGTTTCAGGATTCAACGTAGGCACCGACACATTGTTTATCGTTGCAGCTGGTGTTGTAGCGAACGATGTAATGGCCTTGTTCGTCGGCTCGGCAACAGGTCGCACGCCATTGCGCGAATGGATCAGCCCATCGAAATCGGTTGAAGGTCTCATTGGCGGAACAGTGGGAACATTTGCAGCAGTTCTGCTCATCGGCATGCAAAGCGGCACGTGGAACAGAGCAAGTGAGTGGCTGCTCATGGCGCTGGTCATCTCGGTACTCGCTCCACTAGGCGATCTTGTAGAGAGCATGTTCAAGCGCAACCTTGACATCAAAGACTTCGGCACCATTGTTCGTGGTCATGGCGGAGTGCTCGACAGGTTTGACGGATTCTTGTTCGTTCTTCCTGGGGCGTATTACCTCATGCTCGTCATTCAGCCTTGGGTGAAATAACGCCTGTTCGCGTTGCGATAGCCGGTTCAACCGGCTCTATTGGCACGCAGACGCTTGAAGTGATTCGTGCCGACCCGCACCATTTTCGTGTTACCGCGTTAGCAGCAGGGTCCTCTGTTGCTCAACTCATCGAGCAAGCACATGAATTTCGCCCCGAAGTTGTGGTGGTGAGTCGCGAAGAATTATGTCAACAAGTTGCTGCTGCTTTGCCTTTTGCCCATGTCACCACCTCGCTCACCGATGTTGTTGAAGTAGCCGACGTTGTTGTGAATGCTGTGGTGGGCTTTGCTGGTTTGCCAGTGACGCTAGAAACTCTGCGGGCTGGAAAGCGTTTGGCTCTCGCCAATAAAGAAAGTCTCATTGCCGCTGGGCCAATTGTGCAGCCATTACGGCGTACCCCAGGGGCGCTCATTGTGCCCGTCGATAGTGAACACTGTGCTATTCATCAGTGCTTGCGTTCGAGTGACGACACGCAAAGAGAAGTGCATCGATTGGTACTCACGGCAAGTGGAGGTCCCTTTCGCGGCAAGACCCGTGCGGAATTATCTGAAGTAACGGTGGCTAATGCACTTGCACACCCCACATGGAGCATGGGACCGAAAATTACGGTCGATTCCTCCACGCTCATGAACAAGGGTCTTGAAGTGATTGAAGCCCATGAACTATTCGGCACAAGTTACGACAGCATCGATGTTGTGGTGCACCCGCAGTCGGTTGTGCATTCCATGGTGGAGTACACCGATGGTTCCACTATCGCTCAACTTTCAATGCCCGACATGCGGTTGCCCATTAGCTATGCACTCGACTACCCACATCGCAGCCCCAATGCTTTTGGTGCCATTTCATGGCGCGATGTGAAGGAACTCACTTTTAGTGAACCTGATGTCACAACATTTCGTTGTTTGGCCATTGCCTATGAAGCTGGTCGTATTGGCGGTACGGCACCTGCGTTTATGAGTGCAGCAAATGAAATAGCGGTAGAAGCATTTCTTGCAGGAAATATTTCATGGCTTGCAATTGCCGATACGGTTGATGCCGTGATGCAAAAGTATTCCGCTGAAGTTCCTACTTCAATTGAAGATATTTTGAATGCCGATGCACATGGTCGCGAGGCTGCAAAGAAATGGCTTACACAATGACCTCTATGTATGAGCGCATGCGCCAAGAAATCGCTGTTGGTGGTGGAGTGGAAGAAGAAACAAACAAGCCATCAACATCACGTGCAATCTTGTCGGCAGTTGTCATTGGTGCATTGCTTGTTTGGCTAGGTCTCAAAAATGTATGGACCTTGGTGTTTGTTATCGGGCTTCTTGCATCGATTTTCTTACATGAAGTTGGCCATTTCGTTACTGCTCGCCGCACCGGAATGAAAGCCACTCAGTTTTTCATGGGCTTCGGGCCAAGGTTGTGGAGTCGTCACAAAGGCGAAGTGGAATACGGCTTTCGTGCCATTCCTCTGGGTGCCTTTGTGCGCATTATCGGCATGAACGGGCTCGATGAAGTGGAACCCGAAGACGAACAGCGCGCCTATCGCAATAAGAGTTTTCCACGCCAACTTCTTGTCATCACAGCGGGTTCATTGATGCATCTCGTCATCGCGCTCGCTCTCTTCATTGGCGTATATGCCTTTGCGGGTCGTTACGACAACACCGGCACGGTAGCTGTAGTGCGTGCTCCCGAAGCGGGGTCACCAGCAGCACTTGCGGGTATTCGTGAAGGCGACATTGTTGTTGCGCTCGGTGCAGACAAGGTAACAACCCGCACTGAACTTGTTGACGCCATAGTTGAGCAAGCTCCTGGCAGTGCAGTTGAGGTAGTTATCCAGCGAGATGGCGTTGAAGAGATACTCACCACAACGTTGGCAAGCAACCCTATGGATGCCAATATTGCGTATCTCGGCATTGCCACAAGTTCAACTGGCTATGTGAAGCAGTCACTGGTGAATAGTTTTTGGTACGGAGCCGGTGATGTCGTGCGCACTGCAGGCAACTCGGTGAAAGGTGTCGTGAGCGCTTTGAACCCAATGAACTCTGTGCGGGCACTGCAAGATTCTGGAGAAAACCTGGCCACGCGACCCACCACAGTGGTGGGGGCAAGCCAGATCGGCGGGAAACTAGGAGAAGATGATGGCCTGAAGGCTGTCTTACTTCTTTTGGCAAGCGTCAACGTGTTCGTTGGCGTGTTCAATATGTTCCCACTCTTGCCTTTCGACGGGGGCCACGCAGCAATTGCAGCATATGAGCGCGTGCGGAGCCGTCGTGGCGAGCGTTATCGCGCCGATATCAACAAAATGATCCCACTCACCACCATTGTGATGGGTCTGATGGGCTTCTTATTATTCGTAGGTTTGTACCTCGATATCACCCAACCGCTCTAAGACAAGCAATACTTTCTAGTAATGGTTGAACGTCGACATACCCGCCAAATTCACGTCGGCAAAGTTGCTGTCGGTGGTACTGCTCCTATTTCTGTGCAGTCCATGACCACAACGAAAACTTCAGATGTTGAAGGAACCTTGCAGCAAATTTATGCTCTCGCTGCTGCAGGGTGCGACATTGTTCGCTGTACCTGTAACGAAATTGAAGCAGCAGAAGGTTTGGCGCAAATTGTTCCGCGTTCGCCAATACCCATCATCGCCGACATCCATCACCAGTACAAGATGGCTCTTGCTGCACTGGAAGCTGGTGTGCATGGCTTGCGTTTGAACC
>JAURNB010000093.1 GCA_030830415.1 Acidimicrobiales bacterium
AGCTCGTGAACAGTGTCGCGAGGTGCTTGGCGGAGACGATCCAGACGTCGTTGTTGCATGTGTTGGTGGCGGAAGCAATGCCATCGGAATCTTCTCGGGCTTTATCGACACTCATGCCAGGCTCATTGGTGTAGAGCCCGCCGGTGGTGCTGCAGTGGGAAGAGGTGTACCGGGAGTGGTACACGGGATGAAGAGCTATCTCATGCAAGATGAAGATGGTCAAGTGCAAGAAGCCCATTCCATTAGCGCTGGTCTCGATTACCCAGGTGTCGGCCCAGAGCATTCGTATCTGTCTGAAATTGGTCGCGCTGAGTATCCGAGCGTTACCGACACAGAAGTCATCGATGGCTTCACGCTGCTCGCACGCTCGGAAGGAATCATCCCGGCTCTGGAGTGTGCGCATGCGTTGGCATGGATCAAACGAGCCGCCCCAGAAATGCAAGGTCAGGTAGTGCTCATGAACCTTTCAGGTCGTGGCGACAAAGACGTTGCCCAAATGATGGACGTATTGGGTAAAAAATAATGCCGATGCATTTAGAAACACACCTGAGGGCTCAGCGTTCAGCAGGGAGAAAACTTCTCGTTCCTTACGTAACGGGTGGGCTCTTGAATTGGAAGGAAGCAATTCGTGTTGCCGCGGCTTGTGGTGCCGACGCCATTGAAGTTGGAATTCCTTTCTCGGACCCCGTGATGGATGGACCAGTTATTCAGGAAGCTTCGTTGCGTGCACTGAAAGATGGTGCAACACCTTTTGGCATTATTCAAGAGATCTCCACGCTCGACATTGATATTCCTATTGCAGTCATGCTCTATTACAACACCGTGTTCCGTGCTGGTCACGAGCGTTTTGCAACTTCATTAGTGAAAAACGGAGTGAGTGCAGCAATTGTTCCGGATCTTCCTCTGGAAGAAGCAGGCGAATGGTGCCGCGATGCCGATGTTGCTGGGGTAGAAACCATCATGCTTGCAGCGCCTACAGCACCCGATAGTCGCCTTCCACTGGTTGTTGAACGAGCCCGTGGTTTTGTCTACGCAGTGGGTCTTTTGGGTATTACCGGTGAGCGTGATTCATTGGCGTCAACGGCAACAGTGCTGGCAGGTCGTTTGAAAAACATTACCGATAAGCCTGTACTCATTGGCGTAGGTGTATCGAATGCGGAACAAGCCTATGAGGCGTGCAAAGTTGCAGATGGGGTGATTCAAGGAGCGTCTGTTGTGCGTCGTCTCATGGAGTCGGGTCCCGATGCGGTGGGCGAGTACATCACCGAAGTACGTGCAGCAATAGATACGCACTAAGTATCTCGACGGCTAATCTTTCACTATGTTGAAAGTTGGAGATAAAGCCCCCGCAATTGAATTGCTCGACCAAAACGGCAAAACCGTTTCATTGGCAAAGCTTGGCAAGAAAAAAGTGTTGGTGTACTTCTATCCCAAGGCCGATACACCTGGATGCACAACGCAATCATGTGGGTTGCGCGATATCAAGGCCGACATTGGTCGTACTGCCATCATCGGAATTAGCCCCGATAAGCCAGAGAAATTGAAGAAGTTCGACGACAAATACGAACTTGGTTTCACATTGCTCTCTGATGTTGAACACACTGTGTCGCTTGCTTACAAAGTGTGGAAAAAGAAGAGCATGTACGGCCGTGAGTACATGGGTGTTGAGCGCTCTGCTTTTCTCATCGATGCAAATGGAATCATTCAAGAGGCTTGGTACAAAATCTCGCCGAAAGACACTCCGTTGAATTTGTTGAAGGCTCTCGGCAAATGAGTTTTCCTCGTCCAGAAGAAGTTCTTCCTCATCGCTCTCCATTTTTGTTCATTGATGAAGTGATTGAACTTGTCGATGGCGAGTCGGCAGTGGGTTTGTGGAACCTCAGTGGCGATGAGTGGTTCTTTCCCGGGCATTTCCCTGGTAGGCCAACCCTGCCTGGTGTATTGATGTGTGAGGCAATTGCGCAGCTAGGTGCCTATGTCGTGCTGGGGAATCAAAAATACGTAGGGAAGCTGCCGCTATTTGGTGGGCTCGACTCGGCACGATTCCGCAAACAAGTAGGGCCCGGCGATGAACTACGACTTGAAGTGTCGTTAGGCAAAATGTCTGCCCGTGCAGGAAAAGGTTCTGGCCGCGCTGTAGTGAACGGCGATGTTGCTTGCGAGTGTGAACTCTTCTTTGTGCTTGTTGACGCGTAGTACTACTGCATTAACGCGGCGGGGCAATGATGACCGAACCGTTGTGACCACCAAAGCCAAAGTTGTTCGACATTGATGGGCCAGGCGTCCAAGGTCGTGGTGCACCCATCACTAAATCGATGTTGAGGGTGGGGTCGAGTTCGGTTGTTCCTGCTGTGGGCGGAATTAACTTCTTCTCAAAAGAAAGCAAAACTGCTGCTGCTTCTAGTGCACCCGCGGCCCCGAGTGCATGACCAGTGACGCCTTTTGTTGACGTGACAATGGGTCGCGACGAACCAAATACCTCAGCCATTGCCAAACCCTCAGCGGCATCGTTGAGGGGTGTAGAAGTTCCGTGTGCATTGATGTGTGCGATATCTTCTGGGCCGAGTTCTGCATCGAGAAGTGCAGCACGCATACACGCCTGGGCTCCGATGCCACCTGGGGCTGGAGCAGTGATGTGGTACGCATCGGCGTTGCTTGCGGCTCCGAGAATTTCACCGAGTATGTTCGCGCCTCGCTTCTCGGCAAGGTCGTAGCGCTCTAAAACGAAAACAGCGGCACCTTCACCCATCACAAAACCGTCACGTGTGGTGTCGAAGGGCTTGCTCGCACCAGTTGAAGACAGTGCGGTCATGTTGCCAAAACCTGCCATTGATGTAGGAGTTGCTGCTGCTTCAGAACCACCTGTTGCCACAGCGTCACAGGTGCCATAAGCAATGAGTCGAGCGGCATAGCCAATGGCGTGGCTCGAGGCTGCGCAAGCTGTACAAATGGTTTCATTAGGGCCTTGCAGGCCGTAGCGCATAGAAATAGCCGCACCTGAGGCGTTCGCCATCATCATGGGTACAAGGAAGGGAGAAACCCGACGCGGCCCTTTTTCAATGAGTATCGCCACTTGCTCTTCGAGCGTGCTGAGTCCGCCAATACCAGTGGCAAAGATGGTTCCAAAGCGAGTCTTGTCGGCTGTGATGTTTCCTGCTTGTGCGAAAGCTTCTGCGGCCGCAGCAAGAGCGAACTGCTCTACACGGTCGGCGCGACGCGCATCTTTGGGGTTGTCGAAATAGGGAAGAGGATCCCACTCGGGAATGTTGACCTGTTTCGCGTTAGTGATTCCGGGGCCAACGAGGCCATTCCAAAAATCTTGCTTACCTAAGCCACAAGGCGCCACCACTCCGTAACCGGTGATGGCAACGCGATATGGACCGCCCGTCGTGAATGGGTTACGCATTAGAGCTTGGAGACCACCAGGTCATAGGCCTGACCGATGGTTTCAATGCCGTCGAGATCTTCTTCTGGTACTTCGACGCCGAACTCTTCTTCAAGGGCCATGACGAGTTCAACAAGGTCGAGGCTGTCTGCGTCGAGGTCGTCACCGAAGCGAGCCTCTTTCGTTACTTTTGCTGCATCGACTGACAAGACATTGACAGCACACTTGGTGAATCGGGCAAAAAGATCGTCGCTCATAAATTCCTCCGGTTAATGAGAGCACATCGTGCTCGTCTCTATTCTTACAATTTTTCACTCGCTCAGCAGGTATTACTGAGGGGTACCTGAAAAGTTCGGTTCCTTAGTGACCCATTCCTAGACCACCATCGACGGGAATCACGGCGCCTGTGATGTAGGCGGCGTCATTTGACGTGAGAAATGTCACCACTCCAGCAATTTCATCGGGGGTTGCCATGCGTTGGAGCGGAACAGCTGCTGTGAGTTCAGCGAGGCGCTTTTCTCCGAGGGCTGCAGTCATATCGGTTTCAACCGGGCCTGGAGCCACAACATTGACCGTAATACTGCGAGAACCGAGTTCTCGAGCAAGTGAACGTGCGAAACCAACGAGTCCCGCTTTGGAAGCTGCGTAGTTCGATTGCCCAGCTGAGCCCAAAAGTCCCACGACGGAAGAGATGAGATCGATTCGGCCACTGCGTGCACGCAGCATGTTTTGTGATGCTCTTTTCGCGACGCGATATGCGGCGGTGAGGTTTGCATCGATGACGCTAGTGAAATTTTCTTCGCTCATGCGTAAGAGCAAGCCGTCGTGTGTGATGCCCGCATTTGAAACGAGAATCTCTATGTTCCCTAATTGCGCTTCTACTGCAGTGAAAGCTGCATCAACTGAAGCCGATGATGTGACATCACACTGCACTGCCACAACACCGAGGTCGGTGAGTTCTTTGGGCACTGGTGACGAGTTGTAGGTGACTGCAACTTTGTCTCCTTCGGCAATGAAACGTCGTGCACACGCGGCACCAATGCCTTTTGATCCGCCGGTGATGAAAACAACGCGCGACATCACTTACCCCATCTCAAGACACAACTTGCCGCGGTCATGCCAGCGCCGAAGCCCACGAGTAAAACAAGGTCTCCATCTTTCAAGCGACCCTTATCGGCAGCATCGAACAGCGCTAACGGAATTGATGCTGACGAGGTGTTTCCTGTTTCGTGCAAAACAGTGATTGTTCTTTCAGGCGGAATGCCTAACTTTTCGCAAGCCGAGTTGATGATGCGGATATTGGCTTGGTGGGGCACCACGAGTGCAATATCGTCTGCGGTGACTCCGGCAGCTGCCATTGACTTTTGTCCGGAGTCAACCAAGATGCGTACGGCCCGGCGGAAAACTTCTTTTCCATCCATGTGGATTTTTCCGCCAACTTCGCAGTACAGAATATTTTCCGCTGAACCGTCTGCGTCAATATCCCAAGACAACAAATTGCTCGGCCCGTTGTGAGCTTCAATAACAGCAGCACCAGAACCATCGGCGAAAAGAATGGCAGTGTTGCGGTCGGTCCAGTCGGTAATGCGTGACAGCGTGTCGGTTCCTATGACCAGCACCTTTTCGGCGCCCATCGCGACGAGGCCGTAGGCATTAACCAATGCATAAACGAACCCGCTGCAGGCTGCGTTGATATCGAAGGCTCCACACGACAGGCCAAGTGCGTTTTGCACAGTTGCTGAAGTTGCAGGAACAGTTCTGTCGGGAGTGGTGGTGGAAAGAACGAGAGCATCGATGCTGCTGGGGTCGACCCCCGCCATGGCAAGCGCTTTGGCTCCGCTTTCAATAGATAAAGAAGCAGTAGTGCCGCCGATGTGACGGCTCACGATTCCTGTTCGCTCACGAATCCACTCGTCGTTGGTGTCGATTGTTTTTTCTAAGTCGACATTAGTAACCACGTTGTCAGGGAGAGCGCGGCCCCAACCAGTAATACGGGCACCCCTCACGGTTGCAGGTGTACGTGGCATTGCTTTTAGTTACTCCGCAGCCAAGCGATGGGCTGACGATGGGTAACACGTTCTCCTTCTACTGCGATGTAGCTCTGCAATATGCCGGCAAACGGGCTACGCACTTCTTGGTCGGCAACCGTGCCGAGCACTTCACCCACAGCGATTGACGTTCCTGCTGGATGGGCAGTATCGACGGTGAAGACGCCTGCACATGGGCTCACAATGAGGCGTTCAACAGCAAAGAGATGTTCGCCTTCGAGAGGTGCAGGAGCAGTGGAGAGGCTTTTGTTGACCCAGTCGATGAGCTTGTCGAGTTCATCGGGTGTAGCGACGCTGATGGTGCGCGCATCGTCCACCGTTCGTTTCGCCATTCCGGTGAGCACACCACCTGGCCCAAGTTCAACAAAACCTGTGACCCCTAGTTCGGCCATAGTGAGCAGAGAATGCTTCCAACGTACGGGGCTCGATAGTTGTGCAGAAAGAAGCGAGGCCCACTCTTCACCAGAGCTATGAGCGAGAGCATCGACATTGGAGATGACGGCAACTTCGGTATCGCGAGGTTGTGCTGAAGCAATGGCAAGACGCAAGCGGTCTCGTGCTGCTGTCATGAACGGCGTATGAAAGGCTCCCGACACCTGCAAAGGCATTACCTTCTTGGCGCCAAGTTCCTTGGCATGAATTGATGCAGCAGCAACACCACTCGGTGAGCCAGCAATGACAACCTGACCTGGCGCATTGAAGTTTGCTACCCATACGTCACTGTCAGCTCGGCGACAAGCAATTTCTACATCTTCGTCATCGAGTCCGAGAACAGCCGACATTGTTCCTGGTGATTCGTTGCCTGCATCGTGCATTGCAGCGGCGCGTTCCACCACTAATGCAATGCCATCTTCAAAGCCGAGGGCACCTGTGGCAGTGAGCGCGGTGTATTCGCCAAGACTGTGACCGGCGCAGAAACTTGGCTCGATACCGAGCCGTTCCACCGCGTCGAGAACCATCAGGCTCGAGACATAGGTGGTGAGTTGGGCATTTCTGGTGTCTTTGAGTTCGTCAGCATCAGCATCGAGTAGGAGGCGGGCAACATCTTTGCCAGATATTGAGGAAGCCTCTTCAACGAGTTCCCAGCTGTCGTGGTCGACCCAAGGGCGGCCCATGCCGGGGCGCTGAGAGCCTTGTCCGGGAAATGTAAAAGCGAGCATTAATGAGAGGTTAGACGTTCGGGAGGCTGTGGGCAGGATTCCTCGGATCGCCTTGTACGATGCAGGCTCGTAATTGGTTACTTGCCCGAGTGGCGGAATGGCAGACGCGGCGGACTCAAAATCCGTTGTTCGAAAGGACGTGTGGGTTCGACTCCCACCTCGGGCACGTTTTAGCGCAAGTAACCCCTTTTGATGCTTCACAGACTTTCTGTGGGCAATGAGGGTGGTGCAATCTCTACACTCCTTGTGTGGCATCAATGTTTCTCGAACGGCGTCTTGCGCAGATGAGTTCTCGTTTGCGTGTTACCCAAGAGAAACTTCGCATCGCTGAAGAACAATGTTCCGCAATGGAAGAAGAGACCAATGAACATGAATTGCGTTCTTTGGTATCGGAAACTCCTGACGCGTCATATGAGTACCGTCAGGCCAAAGCCCATAGCGATGCTTTAAGAAGACACTGCGAAGATCTGCGTGTCAGCATTCGCGAAATGGAAATACGTCAAGATGAGTTACTTGACAAGTTGTCAAAGAGTCGGCGTCGAGGCTGAGAAGATGACCGTTCGTATTGTTATTGCTGAAGATGAAGCAATCATTCGTCTCGACCTGCGTGAAACGTTGGTTGAAGAAGGTTATGAAGTGGTAGGCGAAGCAGCCAATGGTGATGAAGCAATTACTCTCATCCGGCAGTTACGACCCGATCTCGCGATTCTCGATATCAAAATGCCCGTTTGTGATGGAGTGGAAGCGACCAAAATCATCAGCGCTGAAAAATTGTGTCCTGTCATTTTGGTAACCGCCTTTAGTCAGAGAGAAATTATCGAAAGCGCTCGCGATGCCGGAGCATTGGCATACATCGTGAAGCCGTTTCAAAGAACCGATCTTGTTCCAGCAATCGAAGTAGCTCTCGGCAGATTCCGAGAAATGCAATTGCTCAATGCTGAAGTGGGCGCATTGGAAGAGCAGTTAGAAACTCGCAAGGTTCTTGACAGGGCTAAAGGGGTTTTGGTGTC
>JAURNB010000094.1 GCA_030830415.1 Acidimicrobiales bacterium
GAGGTCATCGACGTTCAGAGCGAGTTGAACTCTTGACATCAGGGCTCCTTTGGCGCATTGTTCCGCGCTCTTTGATATATTGACAAACATCAATATATCAAAAACCTCTGCTCGTATGGCCATTGCGGCGTGTTGTTCACCTGAAAGCACAACACCATTCACCCACGACGACGCCACCAGGCTTGCCAGGGTCTTTGCTGCATTGGGAGACCCCATTCGCCTGAAGCTTTTTACCCTCATTGCTCGCGACCCCAGCCAAGAAGTGTGTGCGTGCTCTTTTGTCGTCGAACTGCAGAGGTCTCAACCCACCATTAGTCATCATCTCAAAATTCTGCGTGAAGCCGAACTCATTACAGGAACAAAACGTGGAACCTGGATCTGGTATTCCGTTAACACTCAAGCACTATCTGAAGTGCGAGAGTTTTTGTCGTAGCTCTACGCGTTATAGCTTTTTGCAACGAAGCCAGGATCGCTCGGCCAATTTGGTTGGAAGAGATGCCACTGCTCTGGCGCTGCCCAAATAAGAGCTTCCAACTCTTTCGCAAGTGCTTGAGTGCCCACGCGAACGTCTTCGCGCAACTTTCCCGATCGTTCAAAATGCATTGCTGGGTGAATGACCGCGTGATGACCGTTATAGGCCTCTGTGAAATAAACAGCCACGGGGAAAACGGGAGCATGAGTGCGTAATGACAAGGTGACTGGACCCGCGGGAAGCGTTGTGTTTTCACCAAAGAAATCAACAATTACTCCACCTCCTTGCAGATCTCTATCGCACAACAAACACACCACTTCATTGTTGCGCAACGCCTTTAACACCTCGCCTGCAACATTTGGCCCGAGAGGAACAACATTCATTCCTAACTTGGTACGCAGGCTCACAAACCATTCAAAAAGTTCTGGAGGTTGCAAGGCCTCCACAACAACTGTTGTTTTTACGCCCTGATCACATAACCAACGCCCCGCCCACTCCCAGCCGCCGAGATGAGGCAACGCAAGGATGGCTCCATTTCCGTCTTTGAGAGAATCGGTAATGGCATCAAAGCCATCGAGTGTGAACGTTGCGTCGACAACTTCTGACGAGAGTGACGGGAGGCGGAAACTTTCAACGTAATAACGCGAATAACTGTCGAAAGCCCCTTGCGTTGCCTTACGTACTTGCGCTTCGGAATAATCGGGGCGCACGCGACGAATGTGGCGTTCAATAATGGATCGGCGCGATTGCAATGATGCTGCGGCCAAGTGACCCACAAGTTTTGCTACTCCATACGCCATTGGCCCAGGAGTTACTTGAGCTAATAACGATGCAAGACGATACGAACCCACCGTGAATGCATCGGTGACGGATTCACGCGTTGTTACCAAGGCGCCCTCTAGCGTGAACTGGGGCGGCGATTGGAATGACGACGCTCCTGGCGTACCGCATGTTTTGTTTCACGGCGCGCTAAACGCTCTTCAATCTTTACCTCTGTTGCTGGCGCAACGGCAGCTTGCTTCCATACCTTGATGAAACGCTGCACAGCCGTAATAGACGTGAGCACCAACATGATCCACAAAATGGGCACGAGCAGATTGTCGAACAACAATCCGAGACACAACAAGATGATTCGTTCGGCACGCTCCATGAGCCCGCCCTTGGCCTGCAAACCTAACGACTCTGCTTTTGCGCGTTCGTAGCTGATGGTTGCCGATACCGCCATCACCGCAAAAGGTAAAATCGACATATGTGCACTGTCGTTTGAAGCTAAATACCAAGCAACTCCACCAAGTAGCAAAGCATCGGTGACGCGATCGATGACCGAGTCGAAAAATGCTCCGCGCTGGCTAGCAGTATTGCCAGCCTTGGCCACTGCCCCATCGAGAAGGTCCGGCAACGCTGCCAAGATGACAAGCAATAATCCAAGACGCAACGCTCCAGCACCCACCGAAATTCCTGCTGCGACGGCGAGAAGCAAACCGGCAACCGTGAGCACATCGGGGGTCACCCCCACTTTGCGCAACGACTCGCCCATTGGTTTCACTGCACGCTCTACCTGCACACGAAAATGGCCGTCGAACATGGGGAAATCCTACTTTGCGCTTTCAGGGAAGTCGGGGTTTGCTTCTGTCAGCTTTTCTACAACCGAACCATTGATTGCATCGACCAGCACCAACCCACGACGCATCGGAGGTTCTTCTGCGCTATAGCAAAAAACACGCCAAGTCGGACGGCTACGCAAACCACGCCACACCTGCTGTGCCGATGCATGACCAACGGGAAAGCCAATGGCACGAGTAGCCAGCACAAGTGCGTGCTTTTCATCGACGGTCATGCGCCAACCCGATGAAATACTGAAAAGACCGAATGCGCCGAGCAAAATTGCTGCGCCGACCCAGCCCTTGCTCATGAGTGCACTGTCGGTTGGCCCAAAAGCACGAAAAATGAGACACGCAATAGCGATGCCGATGTAGAGGTAACCCGGAATCCGCCGACGACTGTTGTCGGGAAATTCATAAGGACCAGAGAACGCTGCGACATTGAGGTCGTCGGGCAATTGGTCGCGTAGTTCGTCGTTACTCACGCACCTACGTTACCGAACTTTTGCCAAGCAGTACGGATGCGGTGCGCAGAATCTCCTATCGCTTCTGGCAAGGTACGCGTATTTGCCACTGCTGTCATGAAATTTGCATCACCAATCCACCGTGGAACCACATGAACGTGAAGATGTTGCGAAACACTCCCACCGGCGGGCGGACCAAGATTGATACCAACATTGAGCCCTTGCGGTTGATACACCGACTTCACCACCTGAACGCCAGTTGTGACTACTGCCCAGAGCTCTTGTGCTTCCTGTGCGGAAAGATTCTCGAGATCAGCAACTTCACGGTAGGGCAAGATGAGTAAATGTCCTGACGCATAAGGGAATGCATTCATGATGGCGAAGCAAGTAATGCCTCTGTGCACAATGTGTGATTCCTCATCACTGAGGCCACTATTTAAGATCTGCGTGAATACCGAACCCGATGCGGGCGTTGGAGCACTGCCTGCATTCTCGCTCCACTGCTGAACATAAGCAGATCGCCATCCGTTCCATAAGTGTTCCAACATCGCAGATCTTTTTCGCTACAGCTTTAAGACTTCGCAGCAGAATCTTCGGCGATTTCAGCAAGCACGCGCGCGAGAAAGTCGTTGGCAAGAACATCGCGCTCAACTTCACCACCACGCGGGTTCACTCCGACCGAATGATGTGCAACGTCGTCATCACCTACTACTAAGACATAGGGCAACTTCTCGAGCTTTGCATTACGAATACGCTTACCGAGTTGATCGTCGGCGTGAGAAACATCTACCCGAAGACCTGCGTTGGCGAACTGATTGCGCAGTTCTGCTGCGTAGTCTTCGTGTGCAGAAGCCACTGGCAAAATGCGCACCTGTACTGGTGCCAGCCATGTAGGCAATGCTCCTGCGTAATGCTCTAACAACACTCCAAAGAAACGCTCGACAGAACCAAAAAGTGCACGATGCAACATGATGGGCTGATGACGACCACTGTCGGCACCTACGTATTCCAAATTGAATCGCTCTGGGAGATTGAAGTCGCATTGGATAGTAGATAGTTGCCACTTGCGACCAATGGCATCGCGCACATCGATGTCGATTTTTGGACCATAGAAAGCGGCATCGCCTTCTTTGATTTTGTACACCACGCCATGCCTGTCGAGGCCTTCACGAAGTGCAGCAGTTGCTTTTTCCCAAATGTCGTCGGAACCCACCGACTTATTTGGGTCGCGGGTTGACAAATTGAATTCAAAATCTTCGAATCCGAAACGACGCAATACCGACATCACAAAATCGAGCAGGGAGGTAATTTCGTCGGCCATTTGTTCTTCGGTACAGAAAATGTGGCTGTCGTCTTGCGTGAAGCCACGAATACGCAACAAACCGTGCAGAGTTCCGGCCCGTTCGTAGCGATACACGGTGCCGAGTTCAAAAAGTCGCAGTGGCAACTCGCGGTAGCTGCGCTGCCTGCCGCGGTAAATAAGACAATGCATCGGGCAGTTCATTGGCTTCGGGTAATACGTACCGTTGTCCATTTCCATGGGCGGATACATGCCATCTTTGTAAAAATCGAGGTGACCTGAAGTTTGAAAGAGGTTTGCGTTCGCCAGATGCGGGGTGAAAACGAACTGGTACCCACCCGATTGATGGCGATCGCGACTGTAATCTTCCATCAACTTGCGCACGATGGCACCCTTTGGATGCCACACAGCCAGACCACCACCGAGTTCTTGCGGGAACGACAACAGGTCTTGTTCAACAGCAAGACGACGATGATCGCGCTTTTCAGCTTCAATGAGGCGATTGAGGTGTTCTTCCAACGCCGATTTTGATTCCCAAGCCGTGCCGTAAATACGTTGCAGCATTGGGCCCTTATCGGAACTGCGCCAATACGCACCAGCAACTTTCATGAGTGCGAAGTGTCCGAGTTTTCCGGTTGTTGGCACATGAGGCCCCCGGCAGAGGTCGACGAATTCTGGACTATTGCGATACACGCTGATGGCGTCGCCACTTCCTACCTCGTCGGCGTCAACGCCATCGGCTGCACCAGAAGTAACGCGTTCAATGATTTCGCATTTGTAGGGCTGATCGGAGAAAAGTTGTAAAGCATCACGCGCCGACACCTCTGAGCGCGTGAAAGGTTGATTTGCCGACACAATTTCTTTCATCCGCGAGGTAATAGCAACGAGATCTGTTTCGCTGAAAGTGCGCCCTTCGGGAAGGTCGAAGTCGTAATAGAAACCATCTTCAATTGCTGGTCCGACAGAAAACTTTGCACCAGGAAAAAGTTGCGTTACCGCTTGAGCCAACACGTGGGCGGTGGAGTGACGCAGAACGTGCCGACCGGCATCGGAATCGGCAGTCACAATGGAAACAACGTCACCATCTGCAAGGGCCACATTGAGGTCTACTTCCGCCCCATTCACCACACCAGTAAGAGCTGCCTTTGCCAAACGAGAGCCAATACTTGCCGCAAGATCGGCCACTGTGGACCCAGCTGGCAATTCGCGCGCAGAACCATCGGGCAGGGAAATAGACAATACAGACATCACCGAGAGTCTAGAGCTTAGGTAGCACGGGGAAGGTCTAATTTGTACAGCGATTTATAACTGAACACCGAGAAGTGCAGCCGACGTTGCCACATTGACCTTTGCTCGTGCCGCTGCATCGATGAGTTGCAGCGCAAGGGGTGAATTGAGATCGTCATCGAGTGCATCTCTCACCTCGGCAAGCAACGCTTGCGATGCTGGCGAGTTTGCCATTTGTGCATCTTGCGAAACGCTTTGCCACAACTGCAGTCGCGCAAGCGCATCGGGCATGATGTTTGTATTCCATTCCCACTCAACACGATAGTGATGCGCAACTAGACCGAGTCGTATAACGCGTGGGTCCCATTCCTTGCGCAACGCATCGACGAAGACCAAGTTGCCTCGGCTTTTTGACATCTTGTGTCCGTCCATCGACACCATGGCAACGTGCATCCAATGACGCACAAATGGAACACCAGTAGCAGCTTCAGATTGCGCACGTTCACATTCATGGTGCGGGAAAATGAGGTCGCTTCCGCCACCATGCAGGTCGATCGTTGTGCCGAGTTCACGCAAGGCAAGTGCGCTGCATTCAATATGCCAACCTGGCCGACCAGCGCCCCACATTGTTTCCCAGGCTGGTTCATCGGGCGCACTTGTTTGCCACAAAACAAAGTCGAGTGGATGTCGCTTGTTGGGGTCGGCAATATTGCCACCACGCTCATTGGCAAGCTCCACCATGAACTCTTCGCTGTAATTTGAGACCGAACCAAAACTAGGGAACTTGCTCACATCGAAATAGACATTTCCACCGGCTTGATAAGCAAAGCCGCGGTCGAGCACCATGCCAATGAATCCACGAATATCGGGAATTGCAGACGACGCCCTGGGAGTGCTGTACATGGGCAGCATGTTGAGAGCTTCCATGTCGGCATTGAAACGAGCTTCTTCACCTGCCGCAAGATCGAGATAGTGAACACCGAGTTCTTTTGCTTTTGCAAAAAGTGGGTCGTCAACATCGGTGACATTACGTACACACTTCACCGTATGGCCAAGGTCAATGAGACGCCGCTGCAAAATGTCGTACGCCATAAATGTGGCTGCATGACCAAGGTGTGTTGCATCGTAAGGCGTAATGCCACACGTATACATCAACACTTGCGGCTGAGGCTCAAATGGCACTACGGCATTGCGTGCGGTATCGAATAAGCGCATCACGCCCGCGGGTCTCCTTTGATTCCATTGAGCTTTGGTGCAACTCGTGTTTTATAGCGAACATTGAGTTGCAACAACACTGCAGTGAATGCTTCGATGGCGGTTGCATTCGACAATTCACCCGAATCGAGCGGGCGACAACCAGGAATCCGTCGCACCATCTCGCTCACCGTTTCAATAGCAGCTTTGTCGTCTGAACAAATAAGCACATCGCTGTCGATGGGGTCACCAAGGTGCCCGAGTTCCTTTGCTGGCAAATGGTGAAATGCTGCAACTACACGACAGTCGGGGGCAGCTGCTTGCACATGGGCTGCCACGCTTCCTCGAGGCGGAACCAGCGGTTGAAATTCATGCCCCACCCGCACCAACGCGTTGGCCATACTGATGACCACTTTGCCGCGCAGTGCTGCCGCATGCTCGCGAACAGTTGTTGCGGCGGAGTCCCATGGAGTGGCGAGTACCACGATGTCGCATGCTGCAGACTCTTCGTTTGATCCACCGCGTAATGGCAAGTTCAATGCTGGCCATGCATCGCGAATTTCCTTCGCCTTTTCTTCTGCCCTCTCGCTGGAACGTGAGCCAATGACCACGTTGTACCCAATGGAGGCGAGTCGGGCCGCAAGCGCCGTACCTGCAGGCCCTGTACCGCCGAGCACCCCAACGCTTGTTTGCTCTGAAGACATTCATTCAGCCTTACACACCAAGCACACCTAAGAGAACTTTGAGACCCACCTCGGTGAGAACGGGTGAACTACGGTCTAGGGCATGGGAATTCTCACAGGAAAACGTATTGTCGTCACAGGCGTACTCACCGATGCATCTTTGGCATTTGGCGTCGCAAAACTTGCTCAAGAAGAAGGCGCCGAGGTCGTACTCACCGGCGCCGGCCGCGGACTTTCGCTCACGCAACGCACTGCGCGCAAACTTCCCCACGAGGCCCCCGTTTTTGAATTTGACGTCACCGACCCCGCGCATGTCGAGTCAGTTCGCGAAGCAGTGAAAGCACACTGGGGTGGAGTAGATGGCGTCTTGCACTCCATTGGTTTTGCACCGGCAAATTGCCTCGGCGAAGACATCATGGAAGCCCAGTGGAGCGATGTATCGGTTGCCATTCAAGTATCTGCATATTCCTTAAAGACTTTGGCCGATGCATTTGTGCCCCTCATGTCATCAGGTGGATCATTTGTTGGCCTCGACTTCGACAACACTGTCGCTTGGCCGGCCTACAACTGGATGGGTGTTGCCAAGTCGGCGCTCGAGTCAACAAGCCGCTACTTAGCGCGCGGTCTTGGGCCACAAAACATTCGTTTCAATTTAATTGCTGCCGGCCCTATTAAAACAATGGCTGCAAAATCCATTCCAGGCTTCAAAAAGTTTGAAGATGTTTGGGATGACCGTTCCCCACTCGGCTGGGACGTCACCGACAGCCTTCCCGTTGCTAAATCGTGTGTTGCACTTTTGTCTGATTACTTCCCCGCCACCACAGGTGAAATCATCCATGTTGACGGCGGCTATCACGCCACCGGCGCATAGCAATGACAAACCGACTCGCCAACGAAGTTTCGCCTTACCTTCGACAACACGAAAGCAACCCAGTGCATTGGTTTGCTTGGGGCGACGAAGCATTTGCAGAAGCCCGCCAGCGCAATGTTCCCATCTTGTTGTCAGTTGGCTACTCCGCGTGCCATTGGTGCCACGTTATGGCCCATGAGTGTTTTGAAGATCATGATGTTGCAACACAGATGAATGCTCAATTCGTCAACATCAAAGTAGATCGCGAAGAACGCCCCGATGTTGATGCGGTATACATGGAAGCAGTGCAGGCAATGACCGGACGCGGTGGTTGGCCAATGACCGTGTTCATGACGCCCGACGCAAAACCATTTTATGGCGGCACATATTTCCCGAAGCCATCATTTCTGCAACTGATGACGGCTATTACCGATGTTTGGGAAAATCGCCGAGAAGATATTGACACCAACGTTGAAGCACTGATGCAGGCGCTTCAACGAAGCGAGTTCGCTGAGCCGGCCAACGCAGTTGCCAATTTGAGCACCGTCACTAGTGCAGTTACACATCTCGTTGGTGGTTTCGACAGTGAATGGGGCGGTTTTGGTGCAGCGCCCAAATTCCCTTCCACTATGAATATCGACCTGTTGTTGCGTAGCAATTCCACACACGCAAACCCTGCGGCTTTGCACGTATCGACCACATCTCTCGACGCCATGGCATCGGGCGGAATCTACGATCACCTCGGCGGCGGTTTCGCTCGCTACTCCGTCGACCGCGAGTGGCTTGTACCTCACTTTGAAAAGATGCTCTACGACCAGGCACTTCTTGTGCGCGTTTACCTGCACGCATATCAAGTCACTCAATTCCCACGCTACAAACAAGTTGTTGAGGAAACCATCAACTACGTGTTGCGAGACCTCACTCACCGAGAAGGTGGTTTCTTCTCTGCAGAAGATGCCGACTCAGCAGACGACACTGGCCACCACCACGAAGGCTGGTTTTACACCTGGACGCCGCAAGAAGTGCGCGAACTCTTCGATGCCGAGCAATCGGCTGAGATTTTTGAGTGGTACGGCATGACAGAGGCAGGAAACTTCGAAGGCAGAAATATTCTCACTCGCCACTTTGAGCGAGGTTCACTCTTGCGTAATGATCGTATTGAAGCTGCTCGACAAGTGATGTTCACGAAGCGGTTGCAACGAGCTCGTCCGCTCCTCGACGACAAAGTACTCACAGAGTGGAACGGCTACATGCTGTCGTCACTTGCTGAAGCAGCAGCGGCTCTCAATAACCCCACATGGCTCGCAGCAGCCGTTGCCAATGCCGAATTCCTTATTCGTGAATTGCGTAGCAACGACGGAACATGGAAACGCAGTTGGCATGAGACTGGCGTGCCGCGCGCCCGACATCATTCGCTAGCAGCCGACCTTGCTGCACTTGTTGATGCCTTTACTCGCCTTGCTGAAGCGACAGGTGATGACAAATGGACGCGCCACGCATGTGAAGCTGCCGATCAACTACTCGATGAGTTCTGGGATCCACAACGCGGAGGCTTGTTCACCACAGGCAACAATGGCGAACAACTCATTGCGCGTCAAAAAGATCTGCTCGACAACGCCACTCCGTCGGCAAACTCAACCGCCGCTGTTGCGCTGTATCGCTTGTCGGCAATGACAGGCGAAGGGCGTTACGAGCAACACGCACATCGCATTATGCAACTGCTCGACCAAATCATGCATAAGGCCCCAAGCGCTGCAGGTAATGCGTTGAGTGCGTTGCACCTCATGAACAGCGGCATCACCGAAATTGTGATTCCTGGCAACCGCCCCGACTTCCTTAACGTTGTTCGGGAATCGTGGCGACCTAATGCTGTGGTGCTGTGGGGAGAACCCGGCACTTCGCCACTTTGGCAAGGACGCAGCGAAGGGGTGGCTTACGTATGTGAGCGCAATGTGTGCATGACCCCTGCTCAGAATGCTGAAATGTTGCGTAACCAGTTGGCTTAACGCCAACGTCCAAAGTGCGCTACTTCATCGGCAGTGCGTCGTTGACGAGATGCACTGCGCCCCGCGCGTTCTTGCTCTTCTCGAGGCCAACCGAGTGCAATAGCACCAATGAGTTGCTGCGAGTGAGGCACTCCAAAGTGTGAGCGCACTTTTTCTTCGCCATTGAACACAGCAAAGAACAACGAACCAAGACCCATATCGTGTGCGCCCAACAACAACGTCATGACCGCGAACGAAGCATCAATTGTCCAATACGGAGTTGGCCATGCTTCGACGGATGCACCCAAACCCGTATGTGATTTATCGGGCTCTGCATAACGATCTGCATACGCCTGCGCATCGGCAAAGGGCAACATAATGATTGGCGCATCGAGCAGGTGTGGCCATGCGAAGTTTTCACGCTTCTCTACTGGTAGAGACAAATCCCAAAATGTCTGCACATCTTCATTTTCTAAAACGAGAACTGACCAGCCTTGAGTTTTGCCTGCACTAGGTGCGCGTACAGCAAGATCAAGTAATTCGATGATTGTGCTGCGAGGAACCACGGTATTCGCAAACGCACGCGTCATGTGTCGCGTGCGGACAACGCGCACAAACTCCACGAGAGTTACTGCAATTTGCCGAGTTTGACAAGACTCTCGGTCATGGTCCAACCATGAACGATGAGTACTCCGCCTTTATTGGCAGGCACATTGTCAAACATTGCCGCAATGTCGGCATTGATTTTTTCTGGCTTGGTGGATTCGTGATCGAGGAATCCGGCTTGTCCGGCAGATTTCACGATGAACGACTGCTCGTCGTAAGCGCGCTCAACGCCAAAACGCTTTGACAAACGCCGACCCCAGGCTCGCTCTTCGCCCACGGCACGATGGCCTGGACGTGGAATCATCTCGGTGAGCGACTTAAATGCCTCAAGGCCATGGGCACTGGTGAACCGCGACCCCACCACAACGTCTTCGTCGGGGAAAGCCATGAGTGCGCGGTGATAGGCCTCGGTCATGAGACCCTTTAATACTGAATCACGCTTTGGAGTGCGCTTAATGCTCATGAGGCCAAGGAGCACACAAGGGGTGCCGCCAATGCGCTCAAGGGTAGAAAAGCTATAGCCGTGCAATTTGCCATCGAGGCGGGCGGTGGTATTGAGTACCCAGTCGGTTTGAGCTTTCGACAATAATTCCATGTCAAAAGCGCCCCCCATGGAGGCCATTTCTTCGAGATCAGCCTCGGTCATTGCCGATGAGTCTCTAGTGTCGACCTCTAGTGCCATAGCGCCAGATGCTCCTTAATGAACCTGCACATTCGCCCTCTATTCTGCCAGCGGAATTGCCGTGCGCCTACGTAATGGGCAAATCAGTTGAGAAACTTCACCAAAAAGGGCGAAATAGTACGCGTAATGGCCTACGCGACCACAACACCATCGCCGAATGCGACAACGAGGTCACCCATTGCCTTGTCGATATTGACGTTGAAGCCCTCGCCAAGCTGCACGGTGACGTCGCTTCCCATGTCGACAAAGACGGGAACTTCCCCGGGGAACTCCACCAAAATGCCCTTCAAACGGGCGATCGCTGCTTCGTTGATGGCCGCCGCAGGCAATTTGAGGGTGACGGCACGCGCGGCTTGACCCAGATGTTCAAGTACTTCGACTTTGGTGACCATGAGCCCCACTCGGGCATCGTCGCGTCGGTCGATGCGCCCGCGAATAGCCACAATGGCGTCGTCGGTGAGGAGATGAGCAAAGTCGGTGAGAGTTTTCGGAAACACCGTTGCTTCAATGCTTGAGTCGAGATCTTCCAAAACAAAGACAGCCATTTGATCGCCTTTTTTGGTGTACTTCTTAGCCAAGCCAGTAATGACGCCACCGGTAATGACGAATGCGCCATCTTCCCGCTCACGTGCCTCGCCAATGCCACAGTCGATTCTGCGACGTAGCGCATGTTCAATGCCCATGAGTGGGTGGTCTGAGACGTAAAGACCCAGCATGTCTTTTTCGTTGCGTAGCTGATCGGTTTTGTCGAACTCAAGAGCAGGAATTTCGACGCGATCGGTAAAACCGTTGTCGCTTGCCATTTCATCGCCGAACAAACTCATAATGCCGCGATCGCGTTCACGACGACGAGTGATGCTGCTGTCGAGGATACGTTCGAATGACATGAGCAACCCACGTCGTGGATGCCCAAGTGTGTCGAAAGCTCCTGCTTTGATGAGCGACTCCACCGTGCGCTTATTCAACACTGCTTCAGGAGCACGATCGGCAAAGTCGTGGAAAGTTGCGTAGGGTCCGTTGGCGTCGCGCTCGACCAACATTTGTTCAACCAAGCCTTCGCCAACATTACGAATGGCAGATAGACCAAAGCTGACCGCCTTCTCCCCTTGCGGCATGAGAGAGATGAAATCGGAACGCGACAAGTTGATGTCGGGAGTGCGTACTGCGATGCCACTTGCGCGAGCATCGGAAAGGTAAATGGCGCCCTTATCGAAGTTGCCTTTCACGCTACTTAACAAACATGCCGCGTATTCCACTGGGAAATGCGCTTTGAGGTATGCAGTTTGATAAGCAACAAGCGCATAGCCATATGCATGGCTTTTGTTGAATGCGTAGTCGGCAAACTTTTCAATGACGTCGAAGAGTTGCTTGCCAAGGACTTTTCCGTATCCACTCTTTTCACACCCGAGTTCGAACCCGTCGCGTTCTTTTGCCATGAGTTCTGGCAATTTCTTTCCGCAGGCTTTACGCAAGTTGTCGGCTTCGGCAAGTGAGTAGCCAGCAAATTTTTGAGCCACACGCATCATGCTTTCCTGGTACACCATAAGGCCGTACGTGTCGCTCAGCAGTTCTTGTGCATCGGGGTGGAAATAGACCGGTACTTTGCGATTGTTTTTGTAGTCGGCGTAGTCGTAGTGCATGTTGACGCCCATGGGGCCTGGGCGATATAGCGCAACAACTGCAGCGACGTCTTCAAAGGCATTGGGTGCAAGCGACTTGAGCAGCGCGCGCATTGGCGGGCTTTCTAACTGGAATACACCGATGGTGTCGCCACGAGCCAACAGATCGAAAGTTTGAGGGTCGCTGAGCGACACCGTATCGATATCGAAGTTGGGGTCGTAGTTCGTGCGCACCATAGCCATGGTGTCGGTGATGACATCGAGGTTGCGCAAACCCAAGAAGTCCATTTTGAGCAGACCCAAAGCTTCAACGCCATGCATTTCGTATTGCGTGACAACGGGCGACAATTCGGCGCTTTGACCCGGGTCGGGTTTACGTTGAATGGGCAAATACTCGGTGAGTGCCTCGCGGGTAATTACTACAGCAGCGGCGTGAATGCCATCGGATCGCTTGAGGCCCTCTAATCCCATCGCCACTTCGACAACGCGCTTCACGTCGGGGTCGGCGTTGACTAGTTCTCGAAGTTCAGAAGCTGCGCGGAAACCACCGTGATGTTTGGGCACATCTTCAAAGCAATACTTCAAAGGAGTGTCGCGGCCCATGACCAACGGTGGCAGCGACTTTGCAATTTTGTCACCTAACCCATATGGGTAACCCAGAACTCGTGCCGCGTCGCGCACGGCGTTACGCGCCTTAATGGTGCCGAAGGTAATGATTTGCGCCACGTGGTCGCGGCCATATTTTTCCGTTGCGTAACGGATCATTTCTTCGCGATACCGAGAGTCGAAGTCCATGTCGATATCGGGCATCGACACACGACTGGGGTTCAAGAAGCGTTCAAAGAGAAGGTCGTATTTGATGGGGTCGAGATCGGTGATGCGCAATGCATAGGCAACAGCACAACCAGCAGCCGAACCACGACCAGGCCCAACACGAATGTTGTTGTCGCGCGCATGTTTGATGAGGTCCCACACGATGAGGAAGTACGAAGCGAAACCCATGTCGATGATGACTTTGATTTCAAAGGCAAGTCGCTCGACAACTTCCTTTGGCACTTTTTCGCCCCAACGAAACTTTGCGCCTTCGTTGGTGAGGTGCTTTAAATACTCTTCATCGTTAGCGAAGCCTTCTGGCACGGGAAAGTCGGGAAGGTGAACTTGTTCAAAATCGATATTGACGTTTGCGCGTTCAGCGATCCACAACGTGCTGTTGCAGGCTTCAGGGAAGTCGCGAAAGAGCCAACGCATTTCAGCTGCCGATTTGAGGTAATGCTCTTCACCTTCGAACTTGAACCGGTTGGGGTCTGACAGCAGTGCACCGGTTTGCACACACAGCAACGCATCGTGCGCGGTGTGGTCGTGACGTTGCGTGTAGTGAGAGTCGTTGGTTGCAATCAGCGGAGCATTGATTTTCTTGGCAATTTCAATGAGCTTGGGATTGGTTTCCAACTGTGCAGGAATGCCGTGATCTTGCAATTCAACAAACAAGTTGTCGCGACCAAAAATATCTTGCAACCGCGATGCTTTTTCTAAGGCACCCTTGTCGTCACCATGCAAGAGTGACTGCAGCACATGCCCACCCAAGCAGCCTGTGGAAGCAATGAGACCTTCGCTGTACTTCTCGAGCAGCTCCCAGTCGAGGCGAGGCTTGTAGTAGTACCCCTCAAGAAACGCCAAGCTCGATAATTGGATGAGGTTGCGATATCCGGTGGTGTTTTCTGCGAGCAAGGTGAGGTGGTAGTAGAGCTTGCTTCCCGACTCGGTATCGCCACCAGTGTCGTCGATGCGACCGCGCCGCGCAGGGCGCTCATGGCGTGACTCGTGTGCCATGTACGCCTCGGTACCGATGATGGGCTTAATTCCCTGCTTCTTACATTCACGATAGAAGTCGAGCACTCCGTACATGTTGCCGTGATCGGTAATGCCGAGCGCGGGTTGACCATCGGCCACCGCTGCGGCAACGAGTTCATCGAGACGCGAGGCGCCGTCGAGCATGGAGAACTCGGTGTGAACATGGAGGTGGGTAAAGGAGTCGGTCATAGTGGCGTCAGAACGACGAAACTACCAAACCCGTGTGATGCGGGATGAATAAGACCCACCGATTACAGATATTGACCATTATGACCAGTTCCCGCCTCGGGGCCCGGGCCATTTGGCAACTGGCGAATTTCTTCAAATTGCTGACGTGCTGCCATTTGCTGAGCAAAAAGAGTTGCCTGAATGCCATGGAATAAACCTTCGAGCCAACCGACGAGCTGCGCTTTGGCGACGCGAATTTCTGCTTCGCTTGGAATTTCACCATCGGTAAAAGGCAGCGCCAACATTTTCAATTCTTCTTGCAGATCGGGAGACAATGCCTCACCGAGTTCCACAATGGAACGTTCATAGATTTCGGCCATTCTTTCCCGACTCGCTTCGTCGAGCCGAGTGCCATGAGCCTCTTCAAGCAACTGCTTCACCATGGAACCAATACGCATCACCTTGGCGGGAGCTGTAATGGTTTCCATTTGTTCTTCTGGGGCAGAAGTCTCACTTCCAGCAGAAATATTTGCTGGTGTCACGACTTCTGAAACTAACGGTTCATCTGAAGTGCTCATAGAGCCTCACTCTAGAGGGGTGCAGCACTGAAGCAGAACTTATGACCGATGAACGAGTAACGGAACATACATCTCGTCGGCGGTGAGTGAACCATGGCGACAAACGAGCTGAAACGGCCCAGAATCGGCTGGGTCGAAGAACGTCACTGGTTCAAATGGCACAAGGGCCACTTCGCCGAGACGCCTTTGCACCACAGGGCGCACCACGGGCCCAAACCACTGCTCATCGAGTATTTGTTCTTGTGAACGCACCCATGCGCAATGTGAAAACTTCTCGGCGCACACTTCAAGCAACTGCGCTTCCATGCCTCGACGCGCATGGAGCCAACGGAATCGTCCTTCACCACTTTGGATGCGCACAAGGTTCATGACATCGTTATCGAGTCGCACCACATTGTCAAAGACATGCACCTGACCATGGTCGGCAGTGACATACAAAGCGGTATCGCTCGGCAAGCGCGAGATGATGTCTGAAATGAGCGCATCGACGACACGCAGTTCTGCATCGTAAAAAGCACCGAAACCTCGTTCGTGTGCAATTTTGTCGATGCCGTCGTAATACGCGTACACAAAGTTTTCACCAGCATTGAGAAGTTCTTCAATGATGACAGGAATACTCGACGACACTCTCCACCCATGATGACGAACACCTTGAAGATGTGCTTCGGTGAAACCGCTGCCTTCGAGTTCAGCTTTTGAAATGACCGGAACCGACGAACCTAAAAAGGGTGGGAAAGGTTGCACATCGTGTGGCGGGAACTGACGACGCAGGTCGCCTTTTTCATCGGCCCAACGCAAGGAGTTCATGACATATGAATCAATTTGCATCCGGTAGCCAACAATGCCGTGTTCACCTGGCGTCAAACCCGTCGCAATGGAAGTTAACGCTGTCGCCGTTGTGGTGGGTGCAACGCTGGTGATGCGCGATGCCGACATGTTTGCCATGGTTGGCGCAAGCGCTGTGCGTTCCTGAAACTGATTCCACCCCAAACCATCAATAATGAGCACCACAGCCCGTTTTGCCCCAACAGCAGCCGCTGGGATCCAGTCGGGGGCGTTGCCTTGCTGGTGTGCTTGTGGCGACAACAGGTACGGAATGATGTTGGAAATTGCCCCTCCAGAGAAATCTGGCAAAATGGGGGCAGCAGCAACATTTAATGGCACTACTGCAGTGAACCACCTCACGATGGCTGAACACAACACCATCACCCCGTACGATAGAGGCGTGAGAGTTTCTACCCGTGGCGACTACGCCTGCCGAGCACTCCTCTCTCTTGCCCTGCACGCAGACAGCTCAGGGCCAACTTCAGTGCGCGATATTGCCGAGCGCACAGCACTTCCTCAGCCTTATCTCGAACAAATACTCCTGGCCTTAAAAGGTGCAGGTTTGGTGAAGTCGAAGCGTGGTGTCGGTGGCGGATACGTATTGGCGCGCGACCCAGCAGATATCAAATTATCTGAGGTCATTTCTGCAGTTGACGGACCCATCACTATTGGCGACTTTGGACAACCTCATGAAGATGAAGCGTGCAACCACGAAGGTCAATGTGTGTTGCTTGCCATTTGGGGCGCTGCAGGCGACCACATGAAACAACATCTTGAGCAGTACACACTTGCTGGTATTGCCAATGCAGCACGCGGCGTTGCACCGTGGCCTGCTATTGAACACACCCACTAAGAGGCAGCTACACCTAAACCTTCGAGCAAGGTGGAAATGTCGCTTGGCAGCGGCGCATCAAATGACATCGCTTCGCCGGTGACAGGATGATCGAATCCTAATTTCACTGCATGCAATGCCGGGCGCGAAAAGGGAAGCCCTGCGCGTGCACCACCATATGTTCCGTCGCCAACGACGGGGTGACCCACTGCAGCGAGATGCACGCGAATTTGATGCGTGCGACCTGTTTCTAACCGACAACGCACTGCGCTCACGGGAATGGGAGTGTCGAATTCTTCAGTTACCTCGTAGTGAGTGCGTGCAAATTTGCCGTCGACGACAATGGTCATGCGCATCACATCGCGAGGATCTCTCCCGATTGCCGCATCAACTACTCCCGATGGCGCATCGAAGTGACCAACCGTCAATGCAAAGTATTCGCGCTTCACTGTGCGATCGCTGAGTGCATCGACGAGCGACTCATATGCCTGTTGTGTACGCGCCACCACCATCAAACCGGTAGTGCCAATATCGAGTCGGTGAACAATCCCCGGACGCATGGGCTCGCCCACGCCAGCCACTTCTGGATACAAAGCCAAAATGCCATTCACCAGTGTTCCGGTCATATTGCCGGCTCCTGGGTGCACCACAAGACCATTTGACTTATTAATAACAACAACAGAATCGTCTACATAGACGATGTCAAGAACTACGGATGGGTCGCCTTGCGGAAGTTCTTTTTCCGGCACGCGCGCGGGATCGATGGAAATTTTTTGACCCGCAATAACTTTGACTTTTCCACTCACTGACACCACGTCATCGATAGAAACGCCACCAACGCTGATCAGCGACGAGGATTGAGCTCGACTGATATCGGCAAGCAAAGCAACGACACGATCGAGGCGATCGCCTTCTAATGCTGGGGGGAGGACTTCTTCAATCATGACTTCTCCGTTCGAAATGAGGCGAAAACGAGAAGTGCTCCACCAATACAAATTGCCGCGTCGGCAATATTAAAAACCGGCCACCACTGCAAGTCGATGAAATCAACGACGGCACCATGCAGCCACGCCTCTCCCCGAAAAAGGCGATCGACAATGTTCCCCGCAGCACCACCCGCTACGAGACCAACAAAAATAGCGCCGCTCACTGAGGACCTACGCATTCCTATGAGCAAATACACCACAACAAGCATGCCAAGCACTCCGATAATGGGGCCAATACCTGTGCCTTGTGAAAATGCCATACCCCTATTGAACGATAAATTGAACCGCAAGCTACCAAGCACGTCGATGACGCGACCATCGTTCAAGCTACTGACTGCCCAATGTTTAGTGATTTGATCGAGAGCCACTACCCCACTTGCAACAGCAAGTGAAGACCGGCGCAGCGAGGTCACCTGCGACCGAATGTGCCGACTCGCTCTTCAACGAGTTCGGTGGTCCACGGAATTGCCTTCAAGCGCTCCCGCGGAATGGGCTTACCAGAATGTTCTGAATAGCCGTATTCACCCACCTTGATACTCTCTAAAGACAGATCGATTTGTTCCACGATGTGGCGCGCCGAAGCAGACAAGGTGAGATCGCGTTCGCGCTCAACAACCATGGTGTCGCCTTCGCCACCTTCATCGTCAAATTGCACGTCTCCCATTTCGGCATCGGCAATGAGAGCATTTGCCTCGTCTTCCAGACGCGATGCTTGCCCCACAAGGCTGATGCGTTCTGAATGAAGGATTTCACGCTGTGCTTGTAGAAATTTGAGGTCGAAATCTTTGGTTGGAGTGATGCCGTCTTGTGGAGGCAACTTCACAATGACCGGCTTCTCTAGGGCCTTCGCTTTTTTCTCGGCAGCTTTACGGGCAAGTTCAGCCTGCTTTTCTGCTTCTTTGGCCAGACGAGCAGCTTCTTTCTCTGCCGCCTTACGCTCCAATTCAGCCTGCTTTTCAGCTTCTTTGGCCAGACGCTCGGCTTCTTTTTCTGCAGCTTTTTGCTTGGCGATTAATGCTTTTTCAGCGTCAGCTTTCTTCTTTGCTAACTCCTGTTCTTTTTTCTGCTGGGCAAGAATTTTCTCGCGAGCTTTCTTCTCTTCTGCTGCAGCTTTTGCTTTTGCACGCGCCAGGTCGGCAGCGGCTTTGGCTTTTGCACGAGCTGCGTCGGCAGCTGCCTTAGCTTTTGCACGAGCCGCATCGGCCGCGGCCTTAGCTTTTGCAGCTTTCTCGCGCTGTGCGGCTACTTCTTTCGCTTTTTTCTCTGCAGCAACTTTCTTTGCCAACTCAGCTGCTTTTTTTGCAGCGGCAGCTTTTTTGGGGTCAACCTTTGGAGCAACTTTTTTGGCAACTACTTTTTTAGCAACCACTTTTTTAGCGGGAGCCTTTTTCGCAACAACCTTTTTCGCCACTACTCTTTTGGCAGGAGCCTTTTTCGCTACAACCTTCTTGGCAGGAGCAGACTTCTTTGAGCTCACAGTTTTTTTCGTCACGGATTTTGCGGATGCTGCTTTCTTTGGTGCGGCTGGCTTCTTTGCCGCTGGCTTCTTAGCCGTCGATTTCTTCGCAGCTGGCTTCTTTGCCGCTGTCTTCTTTGCTGGCTTCTTTGCGACCATGCTCACACCATTTCCGTTTTCCACAAAAGACTTCTCTTGAGTGGTCTCTCTTGACGGTGGATGATACGTCATATTGGGACCAAGTCCCAATATTTCCCCTATTTGCCCGCTAATGCCATCCAAATCTGGACTTCATGACCCTCAAGTGACTCCACATGCTGGGGTTCTCCGCTTCCTTGCTCCAAGGTGAAACGCGTAGCGAGTACCTCGCCGGCCATCATGTCGACATGGACCGATACGGCAGAGATGAACTCAGCAGGCCCAGCAATTGCCACGGAAATACGGTCGGTCACCACAAAACCAAGGCTTCGACGGGTTTGCTGCAGTGCGCGGATGAGGTCTCGTGCCGCACCTTCTGCTTCAAGTTCTGGGGTCAAAGCAACGTCGAGCACCACGACTCCTGGGTGATGCGACAGTGCGGCACTCGCTGCGCCCTCAGCGGCGACCAATTTGAGGGAATACTCACCCTCTTCTAAACGGAACCCGCCAGCAACGGGGGCTCCATCGACAATTGCCCAGTTTCCCGACTTGACGGCAGCAATGACCTTTTGTGTATCTCCACCGAGACGCGGCCCGAGCGCCTTAGGAGTGACCTGCAATTCGTGTTTTGCGACCGCGCCCACATCGGTGCGGAATTCAATATTGCGCACATTGACTTCATCTTTGACGATGTCAATAAAGGCATCGAGACCCGACAACTCTGGCGTTGCGATAGTCAATGTGGTGAGCGGCAGACGCACACGGCGTCCGTTGGCTTTGCGAATAGAAAGCGCTGTTGAGCAAACATCGCGCACCTTGTCCATTGCGGCAGTGAGTTCAGGGTGCGCAACAAGTTCAGTTTGCGACGGCCAATCGGTGAGGTGAACACTGCGCTCCCCGGTGAGGCCTCGGTAAATTTCTTCCGACACCATGGGCAACAATGGAGCAGCTACACGGCACAACACGGTGAGCGCTGTGTGCAAAGTATTAATGGCATCTTGGTCGCCCGACCAAAAGCGGTCGCGGCTGCGACGGATATACCAGTTAGTGAGAACGTCGAGATAGGTGCGGATGGTGGCACATGCCTCAAAAAGATCGTAAGCATCGAATTGCTGAGTGAGCGCCGCCACAAGATCGTGTGTCTTTGACAAAATGTATTTGTCGAGAACATTCGTACTATCGGTTGACCACTTGCCTTGCTTACCTTCAGCATTTGCGTACAAGGTGAGGAAATACCACGAGTTCCACATGGGAAGGAGCACTTGTCGCACCGTTTCACGAATGCCAGCTTCTGTGACCGAGAAGTCTCCACCTCTCAAAATGGGAGACGACAACAAATACCAACGCATTGCATCGGCACCATACGTGTTGAACACTTCCATGGGGTCTGGATAGTTGCGCAAACTCTTCGACATCTTTGCGCCATCATCACCCAGCACGACACCATGCCCTACACAAGTAGAAAATGCAGGGCGATCAAACAACGCAGTTGCCAGCACGTGCAAGGTGTAAAACCAGCCTCTGCTTTGCGCTACGTATTCAACAATGAAGTCACCTGGATAATGGTTTTCAAACCATTCTTGGTTCTCAAATGGATAGTGCACCTGCGCAAACGGCATTGACCCGCTCTCGAACCAGCAGTCAAGCACTTCAGGCACACGGCGCATCACCGATTCACCCGATGGGTCATCGGGGTTTGGTCGCGTGAGATTGTCGATGAAAGGACGATGCAAGTCGCTTACTTCCACTCCAAAGTCGGCCTGCAATTGCGCAACGCTTCCATATACATCTACTCGTGGAAAAAGAGGGTTGTCACTTTTCCACACGGGTATGGGTGAACCCCAGAAACGGTTGCGACTAATAGACCAGTCGCGTGCATTAGCAATCCACTTTCCAAAAGAACCATGCTTCAAATGTTCTGGAACCCAGTGAATGTTTTCGTTGAGTTCCACCATGCGATCACGGAACTTTGTGACTTCGACAAACCAACTCGACACTGCGCGGTACACCAGTGGCTGCGCACAACGCCAACAATGTGGATACGAGTGGTTGTACGTGTCGTGGCGAATAACTCGCCCTTCATCTTTGAGTTGACGAATGACCAATGGGTTTGCATCAAAAACATGTGTTCCGACCCATGTGGAAATGAGTTCGGTATAGCAACCTTGGTCGTCCATAGGGCAAATGGTGGCAATTCCTGCACTGGCACATACCAATTGGTCGTCTTCACCGAATCCGGGAGCAAGGTGCACGACACCGGTTCCGTCTTCAGTAGAAACAAAGTCTGCGGTGAGCACTTGGAATGCATTTTCCGTATCGGCGAGGAACGGGAAAAGTGGCGTGTACTTGCGACCCGCCAACTCGCTTCCCTTGATGGTTGCTACCTGTTCTGCGTGAACGAATTCCTTTTCATAGGAGCCAAGTCGCGACTCGGCCAATATGTATTTCACGCCTTCAGTGTCTTGCATGACTGCGTAATCGATATCGGCACCCACCGCTAGCGCAAGGTTCGATGGCAGGGTCCATGGCGTTGTGGTCCAGGCCATGATGCGCTCACCAGATTCGAGCAAGAACCACACCGACAGCGCCGGGTCTTGACGATCTTGATACACATCGTCCATACGGGTTTCCGTATTAGATAGAGGTGTCTCGCATCGCCAGCAATACGGCAGCACACGAAAGCCTTCATAGATGAGACCCTTTTCCCACAACGTATGAAAAGCCCACATCACACTTTCCATATAGGGAGTGTCGAGGGTCTTGTAATCGTGAGAGAAGTCGACCCATCGCGCCTGGCGTGTTACATAACGTTCCCACTCACTGGTGTAACGCAACACGCTTGTGCGACATACATCATTAAATTTGTCGATACCAAAGGCAGCAATTTCTGGGTGGCCAGCAATACCAATTTCTTTTTCCGCTTCAACCTCAGCAGGAAGCCCATGGCAGTCCCAACCGAATCGGCGTTCGACACGACGACCGCGCATCGTTTGATAACGAGGAACAGCATCTTTTACAAAACCAGTAAGCAAGTGACCATAGTGCGGTAGTCCGTTGGCAAAAGGAGGACCGTCATAGAAAACAAATTCGTTGTTGCCTTTTTCCC
>JAURNB010000013.1 GCA_030830415.1 Acidimicrobiales bacterium
ACCACATCGGGTTGCACAATGCGAATGAGTCGCACTAGGGCGTCGCGCATTTCCACTGTGTTTTCGAGTTCTCCATCAACTGCGCCAAGAAAAGTAACTGAGCCTCGCGCACCTAGTCGATGAGCAGCATCGCGTTGTTCTACTTGACGCGTGGCGATGAGCGCGGCGGTATCGGCATCGGGGTTCCATGTTCCCTTTGACCCGTCGGTGAACACTGCATGGTGCACAACGCAGCCAGCGGCTGCCCATTTGGCCAATGTGCCACCACAGCCAAATTCAATATCGTCGGGGTGCGCACCTACAGCGAGCGCACGCTGAGGAACAGCGAGGTTGTGGCTCCAGTCAGATGCGGGTGTTGCAGAACCGACAACAGGAGGCTGTCCTGGTTCATTTGCGCCTAGTTCAGTGTCAGCCATGGGAACTCCTCGTGAATGCGTGGATGATGAAGATCTTCGGGTTCGTCAAGGTCGAGTGCCCATTCATCGCTCAGTGCAATGCGTGGAGCAATGCCATGCGACATTGCTTCAGCAACATGTGCAGAGAAACTTCCCACTCCGTAATGAAACGCAAAGGGAAGTGCGGTGGGCAATGCGAGCACATTGGTTCCATCGTGTGCGGAGTCGGGAACAATACACACTGTGTCGGCTTCTAAAAATTGTGCGATGTTGTGTGCAAGGGGAACATCGCTGTGGGCGATGAGGACGTGTGTGAAGTTGTTGCTGCGAGCGTAGGCCATTGCGTCGTTCACTGCGCCGTTGAGGCCCGCAGAGACCTGCATAAGGCACTCTGCGCCATGTTCACGAGCCCAAGCGGGAACTTCGTTGTTATCTGAAGCGTCGGTGACCACTAAAACTGAAATACCTTGCGCAGATTTCACCACGCGCTCTGCGCATTCGCGAGCGAGTTGAGCACGTTGCGCAGGCGAGAGCACTTGCGATAATCGCCCCTTGGCGCTCGCGAATGGCTTGATGGGTATGACCAGCAAAGCCTGTAGGGGCATCTTCACGAGGTGAAGCCTAGGGCTGGTCGATGCCGGTGCCCTACGCTTCACCTATGGCAATTCGTGTGGGGGTCGTAGGGGCAGGGTCGTGGGGCACCACCATTGCCTCGATGGCGGCCTTGAATACCACCACCATGTTGTGGGCTCGCAATGCGTCTACAGCACAAGTCATCAATTCTGAGCACCACAACCCTGCATATTTGGGGAAGAGGGCACTGCCAGCAGAACTCGTTGCATCGCATGATCTTGAAGAAGTGGTGCGCGATGCCGATGTGGTGGTGATGGCGGTTCCCTCGCAAGGCTTTCGCGAAGTGCTTCATGCTGCAGCACTTCACATACGGCCATCGGTCCCCATCGTGAGTGTGGCAAAGGGTCTCGAACAGGGCACGTTGATGCGGATGAGTGAAGTGATTGCAAGTGAACTGCCTGGGCACCCTGCAGCGGTGCTTACTGGGCCGAACCTTGCACACGAAATTATGGATGGGCAGCCAGCAGCGAGTGTTGTGGCAATTGATGACGACACCATCGCTCGCGAATTGCAACGTATTTTCAGTAACCCACGACTGCTGATTTACACCAACCCCGATGTGGTGGGATGCGAAGTGAGTGGAGTGGTGAAAAATGTTATTGCTATTGCCGCAGGCATGGCAGGCGGTATGGGGTTCGGCAACAACACGCGTGCCACACTCATCACAAGAGGTCTTGCGGAAATGGCACGGTTAGGAACAGCAATGGGCGGCACCCCGGCAACATTTTCAGGGCTTGCTGGAATGGGCGACCTCATTGCTACGTGTTCTTCGTTGCAAAGTAGAAATACATCAGTGGGAATGGCCCTTGGGCGAGGCGAGAACATCGCCGATGTGGTGGCGTCAATGCAAATGGTTGCTGAAGGGGTAAAGAGTTCGGCTGCGGTGCTCGACTTGGCCACGCAATTTGGCATTGAAATGCCCATCACCGAGCAAGTAGTGGCAGTATGTCACCGCGGTATTTCTGCAGAACAAGCACTCAGCGACCTTTTGAGTCGTGGTGGGCGCTCTGAACTCGATTGAGACTTATGACAACACTTTCACCCACATCACACGGACTCATCGGTATTCGCGGAGGCACATTTACTGCTTCGGTTTCTCCTTGGGGCGATATCACCCCACACGATGGTTCACCAGTGCTCGCTTGGCACATTGCCGACGAAGACCGGTGGCACTCGCCAGAAAAAGAAGCCTCTGTGCGTCAGGTACGTATCGACGGAGTGCCTGTTGTCGAAACGCGATTGCGCGTTCGTGGTGGCGACGCCATCCAGCGGGTGTATGCCGCAGCTGCTCATGGTGGGGTCATTGTTATTGAAATAGAAAATGATTCGCCGTCGCCAATAGCAGTGGCGCTCACACGAAACGATGTCATTACTTCGCGTGTGCCAACGCAACAGCCCATTATGGGTATTGAGTTGCCGGCCAGTTCTATTGTTTTACCTATTGGGCACCGTTCTTCTGTACGCGTGGCACTAACAACAGGAGATGCGCAGAATATTCAACTCAATACGTTGCCGAGCGCAGACCAATTGGTGAGCGGATGGATGCAATCGCTGGAGTCGGCAAGCAGAGTGCGAGCAGTAGACGGACCGTTGCACGACCTTTCTTTGGCACTTGTCGATGCGCGATGTGCGTTGTTGCTGGGTGAAGTGTGTGACCCACTCGATGATGCACTCGGCACTGTGCTCGACGGTATAGAACTCGTGCGCCTAGGTGATAAGGCTGAATTGTGGCTCGATGAACTCGTGCCGCTTGCAGAGGAGTGCTTACAGAATCATGCACAACACGACCTCAGCGAATTAGCTCAAATGGTTGCTGGTGTGCAGTTACTTTTGCATCGCTGCGGGGAAGAACGAGCAGTGCGCGATGTGGCTGCTAGCTGGCAGCGCATCACCGACAGTCGCAAGGCAAGCAACGCGACACAAGATGCATTTCTCAGCGTAGGAATGTCGCATGGTCGCCGTGTTGCTGCAGTGGAACAACAGTTGTGCACAGTGAATGGTCGTGGCGAAACAGTTCTTTTGCCACACGGCATTCCTGAACTGTGGCGCGGCTTCAACTGGGAGTCATTTGGATTCATGGCAGGTGGCGGAGTGTCTGCGTCGTATGCGTTGCGTTGGCATGGTGAAAATGCTGCAGCGTTGTGGGAATTCACAGGTGGGGTTCCTGCTCTTGCTCGCTGCGGGGTCGATGCAACATGGTCAACAACAAAGGTGAGTTCTGGCGAAGCACTCTGGCAGGTGCAGAACACATAGGGCTCTACTACTCTTTGCCTATGGCTTATCGCGGAACTCCGATTCGATTAACGGAATGGACCAGCTGTGGTGGCTGTGCAGCAAAGTGGGGAGC
>JAURNB010000095.1 GCA_030830415.1 Acidimicrobiales bacterium
ACCTGCGTACCACTTTTGACGAAGGCTGGGTTCGTTTTGTGGGGTGTACCACCGATCATCAGCTGCAACATGCCATGACAACTCCGCAGACCCGTCTGAAGGAATAATCGAACCGTGGTCTGTCACCACACCGCGCCACGTGCCTCCACGGTTACCAATGACGCGTGACATTATTTGATCTCCGGACGTGCTCGACGTGACATCAGTGCAACAAGAGCATCGGGAACCGAAGCCCCGTGATGACACACCGCCACGACCTGTTCAGTAATTGGCATATCAACATTGTGCCGTTGCGCTAACTGCAACACAATTGCCGAACTACGCACGCCTTCAGCGACCATGGTGGTGGAACCCACAATGTCTGCGAGCGATTCACCTTTGCCTAGGCGAATACCAACCGAAGTGTTTCTACTGCTCGTCGAAGAACATGTTGCGATGAGGTCACCCATGCCTGCAAGACCAGATAGCGACATGGGATGACCACCAAGTGCAACCGCTAACCGAGTCATCTCTGCAAGACCGCGTGTAATCAATGTGGCGCGCGTGTTGTCGCCAAAGCCCATTCCTTGTGCCATACCCGATGCAATTGCAATCACATTCTTAACGACACCTGCAATTTCACAACCCACAACATCGGGGTTCGTGTACACGCGAAATGTAGGACTAGAAAACAATTCCTGCAGAGCGGTTGCAATAACAGCGTCGTCGATTGCAACCACTGTTGCTGCGGGTTGACCGAGAGAAATTTCAGATGCCAAGTTCGGTCCAGTGAGAACTGCAACAGGATGACCAGGGAGAACTTGTTTTGCCACTTCCGACATTCGCAACATGGTCCCTGCCTCAAGGCCTTTCGACAAACTGACGACTGGCACCCATGGTCGAAGAAATGGTTTTGCTTCTTCTAAAACTTGACGGAAACCTTGAGAAGGCACTGCCATCACAAGCACATCTGCTGAACTAACCGCTTCTTCCAACGAACTAGTGGCACGGAGTTTGGCTGACAGTGGGACGGAATTGATGTAATCCGGATTCACATGATCGGTGTTAATGGCCTGCACCACAGACTCGCGGCGCGCCCATAAGACCGTTGGTGTATTTGCCGCTGCCACAGAGGCCACCGTGGTTCCCCATGAGCCTGCACCAATGACTGCCATGCGGATATCTGCCATCTCATCAGCGTAGAGCACCCACGCCACAAGGTTCGTAGGCTGACAATGTGCAGTGTGCCGTAATCATCCCCGTGAAGTCATTCACCATTGCAAAGGGTCGCCTCGCCGACACTCTTCACGCTGATGAGCGGGAAAAACTGGCTCGCACATGTGCCGAGACAGTGGTCCTTGCTGCTCGCCCATTACCTACGTACGTGGTGTGTAATGACGACTCCGTTGCACAGTGGGCTATCGCACTCGGAGCCAACGTAGTTACCTGCATTACCCCTGGACTCGACATTGCAGTCAATGCAGGTCGCGCCGAGGCCACACAAAATGGCGCAGATCACATCATCGTTGCCCACGCAGACCTGCCACTAGCTGTCACGTTCGAACATGTAGTGCGCGAAGGAAAAGTAACGCTTGTCCCCGACCGTCATAACGATGGAACAAACGTGCTCGCCTTCCCTGCCCACAGTGCGTTCACTACTGCCTACGGCCCAGGAAGTTTCGACAACCACAAACGCATTGCGCAACAGGCCGGGCTCGACTGTGAAGTCATTAACGACAACATGCTCGAACTAGACCTCGATACTGCCGATGACCTCACAGAATTAGCCCGAAGAGAAAGTGAAAACGATGAGCGCGAATGAACCAGGCCAACCACCAGTGAATGCGACGACATTTACGTACAACCTTGAAACGCCTGCAATAGTGCTCGCCATCGGCGCACACCCAGACGATGTTGAATTCGGCTGTGGTGGCACACTTGCAAAATGGTCAGCAGCCGGTGCGGTTGTCCATCACCTTGTGTGTACAGATGGCTCGAAAGGCACATGGAACCCTGAAGCAGACATTGCTGCACTAGTGACTTCTCGCCAACAGGAACAGCGAAATGCTGCACGTGCTCTTGGCGCCACCGGCACCGTTTCTTTTCTGGAATACATCGATGGCGAACTTGAACATTCAAAAGAAGCCATCGACCGAATCGCACTTGCAATTCGCACCTTGAAGCCAAACATCGTGCTCTCACATGATCCATGGAAGCGCTACAGACTGCATCCGGATCATCGCAACACAGGACTCAACGTGTGCGATGCAATCGTGGCTGCTCGCGACCCACACTTCCTAAAACATCACATGACAGACCATGGTGTACAACACCACCGCCCAGATGCTTTGTTGCTGTGGGAAGCAGATGAAGCAAACCACGCGGAAGACATCTCGTCGCAGGTCAACGCCAAACTTGCAGCTCTCGAGAGCCACATAAGCCAGTTCGAATCAACTATGAAAGCCACCGACGAAGATGGAATGGCTGTGTTTCGCGATCGCATGCGCACTCGCATGGCAGATCTAGGTTCTGCGCACTCATTTGGTGCAGCCGAGATATTTCATCTCATAAATCGTCTATAGATAGAGAAATGGAGGGCTTTCGCCCTCCATTTCAACACTCCGAACCAATTTGGTTCTACATTTTTTGAAGATTTAGTGAAGGCCAATGACCTTCAGCAAAATTACTTCTTTTTTGCTGCAGCCTTTTTACGGGCTGTCTTGCGCTTCTTTGCAGGAGCTGCTTTCTTAGCAGCTTTCTTGCGCTTCTTTGCAGGAGCTGCTTTTTTGGCAGCTTTCTTGCGCTTCTTCGCAGGAGCTGCTTTCTTAGCAGCTTTCTTGCGCTTAGCAGGAGCCTTCTTGGCTGCTGCCTTCTTCTTACGTGCAGGAGCTTTCTTAGCTGCTGCTTTCTTCTTGCGTGCAGGAGCTTTTTTAGCTGCTGCTTTCTTTTTTGCTGCCACTTGAGTTTCCTCTCGTTGGGTAAGTGGTTACTTACGGTTTGGGTTCAGCTGAGCTTTTAATGTTGAGCTCGCTGTGAACTTCATCGCAGTCGAGGCCGGTACTGTTACTGCCGCACCCGTTTGTGGGTTACGACCAGTACGTGCCTTGCGAGCAGTGGTGCTGAACGAGCCGAAGCCCGGCCATGCCACTTTTTCGCCCTTCATAGTTGAAGCAACTACAAGATCAAAGAAGGCGGTAAGAGTACGCTCGGCATCAGCCTTCGTGCACTCAGCTGCCTTCGATATTTCTTCGATGAGCTCTGCTTTTGTCATTGTTGTATTCCTCCTCGGAATCGGAGTGGTATGACAATCTGAACTGCTACAAACACAAAAAGCAAGCATTCGATTCGTTGCAAATGCAATTATCTAGTTTTTTTGTCCGTTTCGCCTTCAGCCATCACACGTGATTTTGTTCGGCAGTACTCGTTGATCTCATTGAGTTTTCTGAAATGTCCATGTCCGATTTTCATTGGGCGCACTTCACGGGTCACAGCTTCTGGTGAATAGGTGGTTTCTTCTATTTCCCAATAATTGCAAGGGTTTGCTCCGGCGTTGCCTTTCGTCCAGGCGTTGCTCATTCTCTTCAATTCACACTGGTCATCGTCGTCATCACCATGTTGTTACACGAAAATCAATGCACTGTTTCTCTGTGTAATGCCATCACGACAGCCT
>JAURNB010000096.1 GCA_030830415.1 Acidimicrobiales bacterium
ATTAATGGAGCAGAATCGATCTTCGCAATTTCTGAGGTACCTTCAACGACTTTGCCATTACTTGCAGGTTCCCCAGTAACTACGATGCCAATGTTGCGTAGCACCCTGGTGAACTCTGTTGCTGCTGCCAGGCTCGGATCATCGGGTTTGATGGGGTTTGCTACCACCACACCGTCGTTCACCATCAGAGCACCAAGCGGCCCACCTTCTACTCCCCTTACTCCACTGCCCCATGATTCGACATAGCGACTGTCAGAAAGCAAATCATCGCTTCCAACGACCGAACCCTCTACTGTTCGCACACCTGCTTCAAACACACGTTGCGCAAGTGTTTCAAGTGACGTTGGTTTGAGCGTTGGAAACTTTTCCATTTTTGCGTAATCACTTGTGGTGAGTAACGGGTCGCCTCCACCCACGAGCAATAGGTTTCCAGCAATCTTGGATCCATCCACCTTTCCAAAGACACGTGTCGTGAAGACCGTGGATACAGGGAGCAGAGTTGCAGCGGCAGCTGCGGTAACAATTTTCTGATTGCTTCCCGGAATAAGTGATAAGTCAGATCGTTTATCGAAAATTGCGGTATTACCGCGAGAAACTTTCAGGCAGGCTTTGGTAGGAATTTTCGCTGCAACGCTCGAGAGGTCGTTGGCCAATGCATCGCGGGAAATTTCGTTGACGATGTTTTGCGCTACTCGTCGTGATGAAAGAACCGGCGTGTTCATTCCTTGAATGGAAACAAGATCATTGCCCGCTGTGCGCTGCGCAAGAGAATTGCCACCTACCCATAGAGTGATGAGGGGCAACGCGCCAAGTACGCCTACCACTCCGAGAACAAGCCCAGGGCGACGGGAACGCCGTGACGAGCTCGAACGTGGAGTTGCGTTCATTAGTGAACTGAAAGGTAATTCGAGTAACGAACCATGTGAGCTAAAGCCGCCACAGCCCGATGGCCACTCGGGAAGCAGTAGCGACCCGTTTCTCGCACTGTTCGTGGCCCAGCGTTTTCGGGGTCGCCAATTGCTAGTTCGCTCGCAATGAGAATTGGCTTGCCGGTTTCTTTGATGAGTTCATCGGCAGCTTCGGCAAAACGAGCGTCTTGGCGCTCGTGATAAGCAACAATGCGCTCAAGACCATGGTCGGGATAGAACTTCCCTTCATGCATGAGTCGAGCTTGGTTCGATTGAATACCAATACCCAGGTAAATGACCGCATCGACGTCTTTGTGGCGCGCGATGAGGCCCATCACTTCGGGAATGGTGTCGCGAGTTTCTCCACCTGCACAATCGACTGGATTGCTTTTGCTCCAGCGCGGTGGAAGCTTTTCATCGATCGCTGCTTTCAGATCGTCGGGAAGATCGACCAAAGTGAGTTCTTGTGTAGACATGAGGGCATCGGAAGTAACCACTCCCCATCCACCTGCGGTTGTCAAAATGACCGTCCGGCCACCTCTGGGCAATGGTTGAGTGGCGAAACACGCAGCGGTATCGAAAGCTTCTTCAACATTTTTCGCTCTGCTAATGCCGCTTTGACGACACGCACCATCGAACACCTTGTCGTTTGCAGCAAGTGCTCCGGTGTGGCTCGCAGCTGCCTTGGCTCCTGCTTCTGTTGCCCCACCTTTCATGATGACCAACGGCATTTTGCGGGTGACATCTTGCAGCTGTTTCATCAGGTGAGAACCATCAAAAATGCCTTCCAGGTAAGCGAGGCCAACTGACGTTTCTTTGTCGGTTGAGTACCACTTCAAATAATCGGCCACAGAGACACATGCGGCGTTGCCGGCCGATACCGCGCGACTGACGCCTACCCCACTTTGGCGGGAGTAGTTCAAAAAGCTCGAGACGAAGTTTCCGCTTTGACTTGCCACACCAATTCGGCCGCGGGGCGGGTATGGAGCAACGATCTGTGCGCATAGTTGCGATGGTGTGCTCACCACACCTTGCCCGTTTGGACCCGCGAGCAATATTCCTAGTTCGTTAGCTAATGCAATGAGTTCTTGTTCCAGTCGGATACCTTCATCGCCTGCTTCGCCGTAACCCGCCGAAGTGAGAAAGGCTGCTTTGATTCCTCGGCGAGCACATGCTCGAAGAATCTCAGGGTTCGCGCTACTTGGCGTGCACACGAAGACGAGATCGGCTGAGTCTTTGGGTACGTCATCCAAACTCGCAACAGTTTGAATTCCCAATACTTCCTCTTGTGAAAGATTGGTCCCGAATACTGCCCCAGCGTATCCACTCGCCAAAATGTTGTGAACGGAAACAAAGCCAAACTTACCTGGGTGACTAGAAGCACCGGTGACAACAACACCTTTGGGTTCAAAAAGTGCGCGGAAATGTTCATCATCAAGAACAGCAGAAGCAACGTTGTGGTTGGTGGTAGGAGTGGACGCATCTTCAATTTCTACGAGAGCATCAACTGCTACCACTTCCCCCGTATTGGTGACGAGCAGTGGGTTGAGGTCAATAGATGCAATATCGGAGCGTTCAGTGCTCACTGTGGAGAGGGCCAACAAGACACGAACGAGAGCATCTACCGAGACCGCTGGTTCTCCTCGAAACTCGCCAAGTAACTTTTGTGAACGCAGTTCTGACACCATTTCATGAGCGTCGTGCGCGCTCAGAGGTACTGGACGGAACACTACGTCTGCAATGGCTTCTGCGAGCACCCCACCAACACCGAGCATGACATTGGCGCCAAATTGAGCGTCGCGAACAACGCCTGCAATGAACTCGCGGCTGCTTTTCACCATGGGAGCGATGAGCACTTCTACTTCTCCGTCAGCTGGCACTGCCGCAGCGAGCAAATCATCAACCGCTTTGCATACATCATCGACTGTTTGCAGGTTCAACTTGACGAGCCCACGCTCGGTTTTATGGGCGATGGAAGGGCCACAGAGCTTTGCAACCACAGGCAAGCTCATGTTGGCCAATACTTCGCCCACTTCTGAACTGTTGACCACAACTCGCTCTTGGAGAATAGGGAGCCCGTGTCGCGCGAGGATTTCTTTACTGGCGAATTCTGACAATGTGCTCATGGCGAAAGATTAGTTCTTTAGCAACAATCAACTGTGCTCACAGGGTGTGACTTGAGTAGATTTTCGAGAATGCATCTCGTATCTAGCCTCTTCATGGACAATTTCGAAATTCGACAGGTAGCGGGTCCGGCTACTCGTATCGATATGACAGGGGCCTTCTTCTCGACCGTGGCGACAGGTGACCTACCGCTCACACTTACCCCCCATTTTGTTGCCCTCATTTTCTGTGAACCAACTGAGAAGGGTGAGGGAATCTTTGAAGTTGTTTTTCGCAAAGGAATCTCAAGCGAGAGCGAGCAAATTGCTCGCAACGTGAGCCCGTTTCGCGTCGACCCGGGCAAGTTCACCTATCGTCTCGTACGTGCGGAACTTGAATTCACAGAATATTGTCAAATATTTGCTCATTGCCGCATCGACCAAGACGCGTGGCACATCGTGCCGTTAACCCTTCTCCCCCCTGTCGCCGATTAGTCTTTGCTTGTGACAACAGCACCTTTAGTCGGCTCTCTCGACACCGCGTCCTTCGACGCCAACGCAATTGCCATTATTCGCGGTTTCGCCATGGACGCTCCGTTCTATGCCAAAAGCGGACACCAAGGTACTGCGATGACCCTCGCGCCTCTCGCTCACGTGTTGTATTCGCGTGTGATGAATCACAACCCTGCTGACCCATTATGGATGAATCGTGACCGTTTCATTTTGTCTAACGGTCATGCTTCCATTTTGCAGTACGCAAACCTGTTTCTCAATGGGTATGGCTTAGAGCTCGCCGACATTAAAGCCTTCCGGCAATTAGGTTCCTTGACCCCAGGTCACCCTGAGGTCGGACACACTTCAGGCGTAGAGGTCACCACAGGTCCGTTGGGTCAGGGCTTTGCCAATGCAGTAGGTATGGCAATTGCCGAGTCGCACTTGCGCTCCCAATTAGGCAGCGATCTTGTAGACCACCACACCTACGTCGTTGTGGGTGATGGCTGCCTGATGGAAGGTGTGAGTCACGAAGCAGCTTCCTTGGCTGGGCATTTAAAGCTTGACCATTTGGTGGTCATTTTCGACGATAACAAAATCACCATTGACGGAGCACTGGATCTCACATGTTCAGACAATGTTGCTGATCGATTCCGCTCGTATCAATGGAATGTCATTGAATGTGGAGACATTTCTCAAGACTGTGATGCGCTGGAGAAAGTTTTGCTGCAGGCTCGTGCGCATGTTGGTCAGCC
>JAURNB010000097.1 GCA_030830415.1 Acidimicrobiales bacterium
AAAAGCACGCATTGCCGTGCCCACCAAACCATTGGTGGTCCATTTGTCGGCTTCGAAATGTAAACGCGGAGTCCCCTCAATAGTGCAGACCCACGCAGGGCTTTGCCACTGTGGCGCCACACTTTTGTGCACCTTATATATGGCTTCCAAACGAATGACGTCTCGCCCATAGGCAACACCACACCATTCCCAACGCTGAGCAGCAACGGTTCCTTGTGGAACGAGGCCAGCGGCAATAGAAATATCTTCAGTTGCTAATTCAACTTCTGACTCAACGGTGAGTTCGTCGAGTTCGAGGCCTAAACCATCGGCCATCATCAAGACGCTCTCTTCAAAAAGCCCGCTGAGCCATTTGCGATACCGAGCAGTGTGTTCTTCGTATGCATCAGGGGTGAGAGAAAAACCCATGACGTCAAAAATAATTTGTGGCGATGCATAGAAAGAAAAATCTGAATGCTCACGAACCAAGACAGACTTAATACTTTGTGAATGCGATGTAAAAATGAGTGGAACAAGTTCGGCCATGAAGCCAGGGTTCACCCCAGTGCCATGCAGCGACACTCCTCCAATGGCGCATGCATCTTCTAGTTCACGCAAAACATCTGCGCCATACGCCTTAGGGTAGACATAGCCAACAGTGGTAATTACATTTTTGCCGCTGCGCAATAGTGCACAAATATCTTTGGTGTCTTTTGTTGGATCTTCGTTTACTTGTGCACCGGAAAGTGGCATGTGTAAAACAACATCGGCTTTCAATTTTAAAATTTCGTTGATGTCACTTGCTGCTTTCACGCCACAAGCAGGAAGTCCAACAAAGTCTGCAGCATCAACACCTACTTTGCTGGGAGACGAAACGTAACACCCCACCAGTTCGTAGTTGTCGTGTTCAAGTACCGATCGCAAAGCGGCTTGTCCGACATTTCCCGTTCCCCATTGAATGACTGAGATGCTCATACCCCAAAGATACTGCAGTGAGAAATGGGCTCAGATAGACGGGCCGAGGCGAATTGTAAATTCAGCGCGAACAGCCTCATTTGGTTGAACAACGTCGAGAAAGTTGTCGGAGATGAGGTTGAAGGCATTCGGTGGCCCGGTTTGGGGCTCAATGCAGGTGGCGTGCGTGAGTTCATCGTAGATCACCCAATACTCGGCGGTACTCGTGAGAGAGATAGCAACATTATTGATAACGAGTGTGGGTTCAGTGATGACGTCTGTAAAACAGTCATCCCAAGGGCCATCTGTGGGCGTAATCATGCGGCCCGTCACTATGTGATCAACATTTTTTTCAAACATCGAGCCAAAAGCAAAATGTGCAGAGTCTGGTTTCTTCCAACATGGGTGCCATCCGAGTTGATATGGGAATGCTTCAAGGGAATGAATTGTTAAAACACATTTCACTTCTTCAGGTGTGACATGAACGCTGTGTTCACAAGTACCAGCAAAGGGCCACAGTGCATGTGAGCCATCATCGAGTGTGATGCTCATGGTCACATGAGTATCGCTGTGTTCTGTGATCTCCCATGGCCTAGTAACAACAGTTCCATGAATGGCGTGTTGCCCATAACTCTGCAACGTGGAGTAACGATTCTCGTTCCAAGAAAAAGTGCCATGGGCAAGGCGCCCCGCAAAAGGAGCCATTGGGTAGCAACCCCAAGTGAGGGGGGTATTCACAGGTTCTTTGTGTGCTCGACCAATGAGAAGCTCCTGGTTGTTATAAAAAATTTGTGCGATACGCCCGCCATCTGTGGGCGCAACCTCAGCACATATGTTGCCGGCCCGAAGAAGCACTAGTTCACTTTGCGTTGCAGGTTTGCCCAATACGGCTCTCGCAGTTTGAACTTCTGCAGTTTGCCGGTTGCCGTGCGGGCAAGTTCTGTACGGAACTCCACACGCTTGGGGCACTTGTACCCAGCAAGTTTGGTTTTCACGTAGGCAATGAGCGCATCTTCGGTCAGCGAAGAGTTGGGCGCCTTCACAACAAGTGCCATTACTAGCTCGCCCCATTTTTCATCGGGCACACCAATCACCGCTACTTCGGCAACTTCGGGGTGTGAGAACACGGCATCTTCTACTTCGATAGAGCTCACGTTTTCTCCACCAGAAATGATGACGTCTTTTTTGCGATCGGAGATAGTGAGGTACGCACTCTCGTTCATGGTGCCGCCATCACCTGTGTGAAACCATCCGTCAACAATTGCTTTGTTTGTTTCTTCGGGTTGTTCCCAATAGCCAGCCATAATGATGCTGCTACGCGCGAGTATTTCGCCTTCGTCATCGAGCCGCAGCTCAACACCCAATGCAGGAGCACCAGCTGCACCTAGTTTTACAGCGCGTTCATGTGGTGTGAGCACATCCCACTCACTACGGCCGCGATTCATCGTGAGGAGAGGTGCTGTTTCGGTAAGCCCATAAATTTGCACGAACTCCCAACCGAGTTCAGTTTCAATACGTGCAATGGTACGTGTTGGTGGCGGAGCGCCGGCAACAACAATACGTACGCGCCCACGGCCAGGAATTTCTCCAGGCCATGTAGCTGCTGCGTCGAGAATCATGTTTGCCACAGCCGGTGCACCACACAACATGGTGATGCCGTACTGATCGATGCGTCGCAGAATTTCTGCGCCGTCTACCTTGCGCAAAATCACGTGCTCGCCACCCATTGCTGTTACCGCATAAACCATGCCCCACCCATTGCAATGAAATTGCGGAAGTGTGTGCAAGTAAACATCGCGATCATTCACACCAAGTTGCCAACCAAAAGTTGCTGCGTTCACCCACAAGTTGCGATGCGTCAGTTGCACTCCTTTCGGGCGAGCGGTGGTGCCACTGGTGTAGTTCACCGTTGCGGTTGCATCTTCGTCGGGAATCCAGGGTTGTGGCTCAACACCATATTTATACAAAATGCTGTCTGATTCTTCGCCAATTACAAAGCGATGCTTAGCGGTCACCGACTTCAACGATTCATCAAGCTCGGGGTCAACAATCAGCACATCTGCACCACTGTGCTCCACGATGTACTGCACTTCTTCGGCCACTAAGCGAAAGTTCACTGGTACGAGTACGCGCCCAAAACCACTCACACCAAAAAATGAGGTATACAAACGTGCCGAGTTGTGGCTCACCATGGCCACGCGAGCACCCTGTGGAATACCTAATGCATCGAGACCCGCAGCTTGCGCACGAGCGCGTTCAGCTACTTGTTTGTATGTCAGCGAACCCCAGGATGCTGCTGGCTGGTCGGGTTCATCGGTAATTGCTGTGCGGTTTCCATACACAAGCTCGGCACGGCGCAAATGGTCGACAATGGTGAGCGGCACTTTCATAGTGAAAGTGTAGGCATATGAAAGGTGTCTATTTTTCGCCGAAGAGCAAGTAATCGGCCGCTTCAACAAATGTATTGACCCAATCAAACTCTCGCGTTGCAGGTGTGAGTTCAACTATTGCGTAAGAGGTAATGGTAGCTATATACCACGCTGCCAAATTCTCTACGTTGAGGTCTTGGCGAATCCAACCCTTATTTTGTGCAATGTGCAATGGTTTGGAGAGTTCAATAGTGGCCTCAACAATGCGGTCGCTCACCGCAGCAGTGAGCGATGGCCTGTTAAATGTTGAACCCAATACGTTCACTCGATCAGCGCGGCGGCGTGAGCCATCGGGCCCAAAGAAGGAAGGGAGAGATTGCCTCAACAATGCGCGGAATTCTTCTTGGTTAGCGCACTTGGCTACTTCATCTGAAAATGCATTGGCATTAACAGTGAACTCACGCGCAAAACGCGACGCCTGTGCTGCTTCAATGAGACCTTCACGATTATCAAAAAAATGGTAAATGGAAGTAACGGCAACGTTAGAGGCTTTAGCGATTTCGCTGACATGAACGCCACCTTCGCCCGCACCATCAATGGCCTCAACCGTCAGTCGAAGAATTTCATCACGTGTAGATAAACCTGAAGCGTGTTTGATGGCCACAGAATGATCTTACGATCTTCTGCAGCAAATTTTCATTGTGGTGGATATTTCGCAAGTAGCGAAAGGATATGACGCCAAAGTTCCATGACCGGTTGGACGGTATCGGGAGAGTCCATATCTAGCATGGGTGCAAATGCCCCAGATGCAAGGCCAATTGAAATGGCGATTGTTGCGGCCTCTCGTGCAATCTTCGGGTCGATATTTTCAATTTCAATGAAACGCTTGGTGAGAATATCGAGGATGATTTTGTTGTAGAACAAGTGCTCTACTTCGACACCCTCCAAGTGGAGCCAAAGCAGCAGTCGAATAACACAAATCAGTTTGGGGTCTTCAAAACTTAACGCAGCAGTTCCGGGTTTTGCTTGAAGTGCCAACTCAGCAATTTCAGCGATTTGCTGTTTGACGACGGCAATAAGCAAATCATTTTTTGAGCCGAACCATGTGTGGACGAACCCGGCATTAACGTCGGCAAGCGCGGCAATTTCGCGAACACCTACTTCTGAAATGGGCCGATCTTGGGT